>JANNVY010000310.1:0-7419 GCA_031408375.1 Pseudomonadota bacterium
GCCTTCAACGTCACCGGCCCGGCGGTCGCTGCACCGGCGACCATCAGGGCGGCGACGGCCCCAAGGATCAGGGACCTCATGATTTCACCTGCGCGCTGACCGACAGCATCTGGTCGGCCGTGGTGATGACCTTGGAGTTCATTTCATAGGCGCGCTGGGCGACGATCAGATTGGTGATTTCCGAGACCGCGTCGACGTTGGAGGCTTCGGTGTAGCCCTGCACCAGCTGGCCGAAGCCGACTTCGCCGGGGCTGCCGGTCACGGCCGAGCCCGAGGCGCCGCTTTCCAGATAGAGGTTGTCACCGATGGCCTGCAGACCGGCCTCGTTCATGAAGGTGGCCAGCTCCAGCTGACCCACGATCTGCGGCGTCGCCTCCGTGCCCGACAGCACCTGGACCTGGCCGGTCTTGGAGATGACCACGTCCTTGGCGTCGGCGGGAATGGTGATCTGGGGCTGCACGATGTAGCCGTCGTCGGTGACAAGGATGCCCTGGTCGTTGACCGCGAAATTGCCGGCGCGGCTGAAGGCGGTCGAGCCGTCGGGCAACAGCACCTGGAAATAGCCGCGCCCGTCGATGGCCAGGTCGTAGCGGTTGCCGGTCTGGGTCAGGCTGCCCTGGGTGGTGATGCGATAGACCGAGCCGGCCTTGACGCCCGCTCCGATCTGGACGCCCGTCGGCACCACGGTGCCGGCCTCGGAAGACTGGGCCCCCATGCGCTCGACGTTTTCATAGAGCAGGTCCTGGAACTCGGCGCGCTGCCGCTTGAAGCCAACGGTGTTCATGTTGGCGATGTTGTTCGAGATGACCTCGACGTTCAGCTGCTGGGCGGCCATGCCGGTCGCGGCGATGCTAAGTGCGCGCATTGGCTATATCCTCACGAGACGCGGCCCAACCGCTCGACGGTGCGGCGGTTGAGGTCGTTGGAGCTGTCGATCAGCTTCGCCATTCTCTCGTAGGCGCGGCTGATCTCGATGAGATTGGTGATCTGGACGATCGGCTGGACGTTCGAGCCCTCGACCATGCCCTGGCGGATCCGGGCTTCGGTGTCGGGCGAGGGCGTCTCGTTCGACGTGTTGCGGTAGTAGCCGTCGCCGTCCTTGGACAGCACCGACATGGCCTCGAAGCGAACCGCCTGCAGGCGGCCGACGCGCTCGGTCCCCTGGCTGATGATGCCGTCGGCCGAGACCGAGGGCGGACCCTTGGTCATGTCGAGAATGATTTCCGAACCGCCCTCGCCCAGCACCGGCAGGCCGTCATGGGTGACCAGGCGACCGCTGGAGTCCGGTGAGAAGCGGCCGTCGCGGGTGTAACGTTCGCCCTCTGGCCCGCCGACGGCGAAGAAGCCCTGGCCTTCCACGGCGAAATCGAAGGTGTTGCCGGTCTGGCGCATGGCGCCCTGGCCGAAGTCACGACCCAGGCCGGTGTCGAGAACGAATCGACCGGGACCGTCGATGCCGAGATTGCGGGCGCGGGTCCCGTTCTCGGTCGCGATCAGCAGTTTCTCTACCTTGAATCCCGCTGTGTCCACGTTGGCCAGGTTATTGGCCGCGATATCGAGCTCGCGGCGCAGAGTCATCTGGCGGGACAGGGCGATGTAGCCTGCGTTTTCCATGCCCGTGAGGCACGCAAGCGCCGTGCCACGGCGTTAACCATAAACATTCATTGATTTGATTGGTGTTTTTTATCGTCTGCGACAATCCGGGCGGGCAAAAAATGCCGCGTTAGCCGCAATTGCAAACTCGCCGTTAACCAAACCGGCCCGAGACATAGATCTACGGTCTGGGGACGTTCGGCGACCATGTTCTTCAAGAAGAAACCCAAGAAAGACGAGGCGGCTCCGGAAGCTGCCGATGGCGAGGGCCAGGTTCCCGCCGTGACCGATGGCGCCGAGGGCGCTGAAGGTGAAGCCGCGCCCAAGAAGAAGGGCCTGCCACTCAAGATGCTGATCATCGTCGGCGTCGCGGCCTTGCTGCTGTTCGGCGGCGGCGGCGCGGGGCTGTGGTTCTTCGTCCTGGCGCCCCAGCCGGAAGCGGCCGACGGCGCGCATCCGCCGAAGAAGAAGCCCAAGAAGGACAAGGGTCACGGGGAGGCCGGCAAGCCCGGAGAGAAGGACGAGGCCGGCGGCATGACCCGCGAGGTCCCCGACGGCGTGACCTACTACACGATGCCCGATCTGGTGGTGAACATTCAGACCGCCGACGGTAAGCCCACTTTCCTGAAGCTGACTCTCACCTTCGAGATGAAGGACCACGAGGTCGCCGAGATGATGCCGGCCACGGCGCCGCGGCTGAAAGACATGTTCCAGACTTTCCTGCGCGAGTTGCGTCCGGAAGATCTGAACGGCAGCCAAGGCTCCTACCAGCTGCGCATGGAGCTGCAGCGCCGCGCCAACCTGGTGCTGGCCCCGCACAAGATCGACGCCGTGCTGATCGAGGAGATGTTGATCCAATAGTCCGGATCGCGTGAACCCCATGTCCCAGGCCGCCCAGGAACAGACCCCCCAACAAGACCTCCCGCCCGCAGCCGACGCCGCGCCGGCCGAGGCCCCCGCTTGGGAATCGCCCGAGCTGCCGGGTGGGGGCGCCGGCGAGCGTATCCTGAACCAGGACGAGATCGATTCGCTTCTGGGTTTCGACCTGACCGACGAGGACGGCGCGGAGCGTTCGGGCATCCGGGCGATCATCAATTCGGCCCTGGTCTCCTACGAGCGCCTGCCGATGCTCGAGATCGTTTTCGACCGCCTGGTGCGATTGATGACGACCAGCCTTCGCAACTTCACCTCCGACAACGTCGAGGTCAGCCTCGATAACATCTCTTCGATCCGCTTCGGCGACTACCTGAACTCGATCCCGCTCCCGGCGATCCTGTCGGTCTTCCGGGCCGAGGAGCTGGACAATTTCGGCCTGCTCACCGTCGATTCCAACCTGATCTATTCGATCGTCGACGTGTTGCTGGGCGGTCGCCGCGGCACCGCGGCGCTGCGAATCGAGGGCCGGCCCTACACCACGATCGAACGGGTGCTGGTCCAGCGGATGGTCGAGGTGGTGTTGAACGACGCCAAGGCCGCGTTTGAGCCGTTGACTGAAGTAAACTTCAAGCTTGACCGCCTGGAGACCAATCCACGCTTCGCCGCCATCGCACGACCGGCCAACGCCGCCATCCTCGTCCGTCTGCGGATCGACATGGAAGATCGCGGCGGCCGCATCGAGCTCCTCCTCCCGTACGCCACGCTCGAGCCCATACGGAAGATGCTGCTGCAGCAGTTCATGGGTGAGAAGTTCGGCCGCGACAACATCTGGGAAAGCCACCTGGCCACCGAGCTGTGGGGCACCCAGACCGAGGTCCGCGTGGTACTCGACGAACAGCAGATCGCCCTGTCGCGGGTCCTGAACCTGCAGGTCGGTGAGACCATCATGTTCAACGCCACCGCCGACAGCCTTGTCGAACTGCGCTGCGGAACCGTGCCCCTGACGCAGGGCCGCATGGGCAAGCGCGGCGCCCATATCGCCATCCGGGTCGAAGGCCCGATCAGCCTGGCCGCCAAGGCGGCCGTCGTGGGGACCCTATGAGCATCATCGGAATGGGCATGGACGTGCTCCTCGCCATCCTCCTGTGCGCCGCGCTAGTCTTCGGCTGGCGGCTGGAGAAGAAGCTCCGTGCCCTGAAGAACGGTCAGGAAGCCTTCGCCCAGGCGGTGCGTGAACTGGACGGCGCCGCCCGCCGCGCCGAGAGCGGCCTCGCCCACCTGCGTGAGGCCACCGACGAGGCCCACGACGGCCTGCATGATCGAATTCTCAAGGCTCGCGAGCTGAAGGCCCAGCTGGACGGTCAGATCGCCCGGGCAGAGCGGCTCGGCCCGATCGCCGCGCCCAGAGACATCCCCCGTGAGGCGCCGCGTGAAGCGTCCCGCGACCTGATCCTCGACGCGCCAGAGCGTCCGCGTTCAGCTTTCCGCCCGTCGTCCTCCATGCCCATACCAGCCGACACCGGCCCAGCGCCGCGCCGTTTCGATGACGAGCTGTTCCAGACCGCCGCCGAACGTTTGAGGGGCGCCCAGTGAGCCGACTGCCCCGCATCCTGCCGCTGCTGGCCATTGCTGCCGGCGGGGTCCTCGCGCTGCGCGCCATCTCCGGCATCGAGGGCGCCCCCGAATTCCTCAAGGGCGCCCAGGCCTGGGCCGAGAGCGGCCCGGCCGCCCCCTCGACGCCTCCCACCAAGGGCGCTCCGGCCGCCGCTGAAGGCGCGCCCGCCGCCGCCGACGCCGCCACGAACGCAGCCGCCACCGTCGCGGCCCGCCCCGCAGCCGCCGTTTGCGCCCCCAGCGCCGCCGAACTGGCCCGCGAAGCCGGTCTCTCGCCCGCCGAACTACGCGTGCTGCAAAGCCTGGGAACCCGCCGGGGTGAACTGGATGCCCGCGAGCAGGCCTTCGAGACCCAGGTCGCGCTCCTGAACGCCGCCGAGGCCAAGCTGGACGCCAAGATGCGCGCCCTCAATGGCCTGAAGGCTGAACTGACCGGCCTGGTCACCCAGGCCAACACCCAGCGCGACGCCGAGATCGTGCGCCTGGTGAAGGTCTACGAGTCCATGAAACCCAAGGACGCCGCGGCCGTCATGGCGACGCTGGACGACCGGGTGCTGATCCCCGTGGCCGCCAAGATGAAGGAGCGCAATCTCGCCGCCATCCTGGCCCAGATGCCGCGCCCCCAGGCCAAGAGCCTGACCGAGAAGCTGGCCGACCGCTTCGCCGCCCAGCAGGTCGCCGCCCGGGTCACCGCCGCGGTGAACGCGCCTGCGACGGCGCCAGCCCCGCCGCCCGCGCCTGCCGGCGCCAACGCTTCGCCCGCCGCAAGCACAGCGGCGCCGACGACTGCCGCCCCGTCGCGACGTCCCGCTCGTCCCCGCCCACAACGGCCTGCCGCCCCCCGTCCCGCCGCCGCGGCGCCGGCTACGGCCGCGCCTGTCGCGACCCTGCCAGCCGCCAGTGTCACGACCCCGCCGTCCGGCCCTGCGCGTCCTGCTCGCGCGCGTCCCACAGGCGATGGTCCGACCTGAACACCGCAAGGCCCTGTTAACCACGGCCTAACCCCGGTCCCGCAGTGTGCCCTCATGAAGCCCGGTAGGTCCGAGTCGCGCGCCCGCGCCGTCCTGATGACGACAGCCGCTGTTGCTTGCGCGGGCTCGATCTCCGCCGCCTCGGTTGCGCCGGTCGCGGCCGCGCCGGAAGCCCCCGCCGCGGCGAGCAGCCCGGCCACGGTGCGGGTCGGTCGCAATCCCGATTTCACCCGAGTCGAGTTCGCCGGCGCCAATGGCTCTCGCGCTACCGTCAGCCGCGACGGTGCGGTGGTCACCGTCACCATCCCCGGGGCCGTGCGCCCCGACGTCGCCCAGCTGCGCGCCGATCCGCCCCCGGGCCTGAAAAGCCTTGAGGTTCGCCCCGGCCCCGGCGGCGTCCAGTTGATCTTCACCCTGCCCGAGGGCGGCGATATCCGCACCGGCCGCTCCGACGGCGCCGTCTACCTGAACCTGATGAAGCCGGTGGAGGTCGCGGCCGCCGCCGCGCCCGAGGATTCCACCCGCGCCAGCCCGGTCCCCGCCTCGGGCGTGGTCAAGGTCGAGGCCGCCGCCGCCGAAGGCCGCCTGGCCCTTCGCTTCCCCTGGACCAATCCGCTGGGCGCCGCCGTCTTCCGTCGCGGCGGGGCTGTCTGGATCGTCTTCGACGCCAGGGCGAAGATGGACATCGCCCAGGCCCAGAAGAACCTCGGCCCGGCGACCGACATCCGCTGGACCGCCGGTCCCGACTACACCGTGATCCGCCTGGCCGCGCCCGAGGGCGTCGCGGTCGGGACCGCCGTCGAAGGGCCGGTGTGGACCGTCACCCTGGGCGGCGCCGCCCAGCCCGCCCGCGGCGACGTTCGCATCGGCCGGGATGACCAGACCGGCCCTGCCGCGCTCGCCGTGGCGCTGGCCGGCGCCACTCGGGTCGTCTGGATCCAGGATCCCCTGGTCGGCGACCGCTTCGCCGCCGTCACCGCCCTGGCCCCCGCGAAGGGTCTCGGCCGGGCGCGGGCCTTCGTGCAGACGGCGCTGCTCCAGACCCAGCAAGGACTCGCCGTCGAGGCGCCCGCCCAGGACCTCAGCGTCGCCATCGAGGGCGACCTCGTTCGCATCACCCGCCCGGGAGGCCTGAGCCTCTCGCCACCCGGGTCCGAGGATCAGGCGAATCTGTCCTCGGAGCTGCCAAAGCCGGCCCTGATGCCTGGCCTGGTCGACTTCGAGGGTTGGTCGAAGACCGGCCCCGGCGGTTTCCGCGCACGCTACAACCAGCTCCAGGACCTCGCCGCTGCGGAGACCGCCCAGGGCGCTGACGCGCCGGTGGCCGCCCGCATGGCCCTGGCCCGCTTCCTGGTCGGCTCCGAACTCTCCTACGAGGCCATCGGCGTGCTCGACCTGGTGGCGCGCAAGAAAGAGTCGATGCTGTCGGACCCGGAGTTCCGGGGGCTGCGCGGCGCGGCGCGGGCCATGGTCGGACGCTGGGTCGAGGCCCAGACCGACTTCTCCGTGCCCCAGCTCGCCGATGATCCGGCCTCAAGCCTGTGGCGGGGCTATATCGATGCCCGCCAGAGCCATTGGGAGGAAGCCCGCAAGAGCTTCGCCGCCGGCGCCCGGGCGGTGGACCAGTTCACGCCCCGTTGGCGCGCCCGCTTCGCCGTCGAGAACGCCCGCACGGCGCTCGAGTTGGGCGACCAGACTTCGGCCAACAGCCTCATCTCCTTCGCACTTGGCCAGACTGGGCAGGGCGCGGAACAGCAGCTGGCCGCGCGCCTGGTGCAGGCGAGAGTGTTCGAGGTGTCGGGACAGACCAACCGCGCGCTCGCTGTCTACGAGGCGGTCGCCCGCGCGCCGCTCGACGGTCTATCGGTGCCGGCCCAGCTTCGCGCAACCAAGATCCGCCTCGACCAGGGCAAGTTGAAGCCGATCGATGCGGTGAAGACGCTGGATGGCCTGCGCTACCGTTGGCGCGGCGACGCCACCGAACTCGAGCTGATCCGCACGCTCGGCGACATCTACCTGTCCCAGGGGCGCTATCGCGAAGCGCTGGAGACGCTGCGCTCGGCCGGCACGCGCCTGCCCAACCTGCCGGCCGCCATCGAGCTGCAGGCCGATCTCGCCAACGCCTTCCGCGCTCTGTTTCTGGAGGGCCAGGCCGACGGGCTCGAGCCGGTGCAGGCGCTGGCCCTGTTCTACGATTTCCGCGAGCTGACCCCGGTCGGCGCCGAGGGCGACGACATGGTGCGCCGCCTCGCACGCCGGCTGGTCGATGTCGACCTGCTCAGCCAGGCGGCCGAACTGCTCAAGTACCAGGTCGACAACCGCCTCGACGGTGTCGCCAAGGCCCAGGTCGCCACCGACCTGGCCT
>JANNVY010000311.1:0-5972 GCA_031408375.1 Pseudomonadota bacterium
GCCCGCGCCGCCGCCACCAGGGTTCGTCCCGAGGACGCGATGTCGTCGATCAGCACCGGACGCCGGCCTGCATTGGCGCTCAGGTTGGGCAGGCTGACCCTCACCTGTCGGTCTCCGAGCCGCTCCTTGACCATCGCGACATGCGGAACCCCCGCACCCCGCGCCACTTCGGCCGCCCACTGTTCGCTCTCGGCGTCCGGGCCGACCACCAGGGCGTCAGGCGCATGCTCGCGGATCCAGGCCGAGAACAGCGGCGCGGCGTGCAGCGCCTCGGCCGGGATCGTGTAGATCGAAGCCAGCTCGCGATAGCGATGCAGATGCGGATCCACCGTCACCAGCCGATCGAAGGTCGACGATGCCAGCCGAGCGAAGCTGCGCGAGGTCACCGCCTCGCCGTCATGGAATCGCCTGTCCTGGCGCATGTAGGCTAGGTAAGGGGCGACCAGGGTCACGGACGCCGCGCCCAGGTCTCGCGCGGCGTCGGCCGCGAAGGCGAGGCGCAGGAAGTTCGCGTCCGGATCGGCCAGGGTGCAGACGATGTCCACCGCCCGACCCTTCGGATCGCTGAGCAGCCGCACATAGGTCTCGCCGTCGGGAAAGCGGCGGGTCTCGACGCGCCCAAGCTCCGCGCCCGCCGCTTGCGCCAACCCCGCCGCGAAGGCCTCGTTGCCCGGCATGGGCAGGATCAGGCGCACCTCAGGCCTCCACGGTGAACAGGTCGGGATGGGCGGCGGCGTAGTCCAGGGCATAGGCCAGTTCGCCCCGCGCCTCGGCGTGGATGGTCAGCAGCGGCTGGCCCGCTTCGACGTCGTCGCCCAGCCGCACGTGCATCTCGACCCCGGCGGCCTTGGCGTCCGGCGCCCCGGCCAGCTTGGCCAGGCGCGACAGGGTGCGGTTGTTGATCTGCAGCACCCGTCCTGCCCGCTCGACGGCCAGCGGGCTGGAATAGGCGGCGACCGGCGGCGTGCGCATGCCGCCCTGGGCCTCGCAGATAGCCTGGAACCTGGTCCACGCGCGCCCGTCAGCGAGGGTCGCCTCCGCCAGCGCCAGGCCAAGGCCCTCGGCGGCGACGCCCGCCAGCTCCAGCGCCGCCCCCGCCAGCGTGCAGGCGCGGCGGCGCAGGTCGTCAGGTGCGTCGGGCTGGTTCTGCAGCACCGCCAGGACGTCGCGCGCCTCCAGCGCCGGGCCGACGCCGCGCCCGACCGGCTGGCCCCCGTCGGTCAGCACGGCCCTGATCGTCACCCCGAAAGCCGCCGCCGTCGCCGCCAGCTTGGCCGCCAGGGCGACGGCCGCGTCGTCCGAGCGCACCTTGGCGGTCGCGCCCACCGGGATATCGATCACCACATGGGTCGAGCCGGCCGCGATCTTCTTCGACAGCACCGAGGCGATCAGCTGGCCCTCCGTGTCGATGTCCAGCACCCGCTCGACCCGGATCAGGATGTCGTCCGCCGGACTCAGCCGCACGGCCCCGCCCCAGGCGATACACCCGCCCTGCGCCTTCACCACCGCCCTCATGGTCGCCAGGTCCAGGTCCACCGGCGCCAGGGTCTCCATCGTGTCGGCCGTGCCCGCCGGCGAGGTGATGGCGCGCGAGGAGGTCTTGGGCATCCACAGCCCGTGGCAGGCGACAATCGCTACGATGATCGGCGTCGTCCTGTTGCCCGGCAGGCCGCCGACGCAATGCTTGTCGATGATCAGCGGACGGCCCCAGCTGAGCCGGTCGCCGGCCTCGACCATGGCGCGGGTCAGGTGGATGGTCTCGGCCGCATCCAGCGGCAGGGCCGAACAGGCCGTCAGGAAGGCGGACAGGTGGACGTCCGTGTAGCGCGCCGCCGCCACGTCGGTGATGATCGCCTTCATGGCCGCACCATGCAGCCTCTGGCTGTGAATGCGCCGGCGCACCGAGGACATCGAGGCGAGCGCCGGCGGGTGGCGGACCACGATCAGGTCGCCGGCCTCGACCCCCAGGTGAGCCCAGGCGGCCTCCGACAGGCCCGCCTCATCGACCTGCAGCAGGCCCTCTCCCAGCTGGTAGAGCGTCGCCAGCACCTGGCGGCCGTGGGCCTCCAGCAGCACCTGTGATCGCGGCGCGAGCCCCTCGGAACGGCAGACGTGGCAGTCTGCCCGCATCAGCACCACCGCGTCGTCCTGGGTGTAGAACCCCAGCCGGCGCGCACGCACCGTCGGCGGCCCGCCGGTCGCTCCAGACGGCGGGCTGCGGCGCGGCCGGGTCATGCCAGCACATGCTCCTCGCCCATGACCGGGATGGTGCAGTCCCAGTGCAGGTCGGCCTCGATCCGCGCCTTCAGCGCCAGCGAAGCCTCCGGCTCGCCATGCACAATGAAGGTCCGCGCCGGCGGCTGCCCGAAACCGCCCAGCCAGCGGATGATTTCGCCGGCGTCGGCGTGGGCCGACAGCATGGGAAGGTTGCGGATCTCGGCGTGGACCGAGACCCACTGGCCATGGATCTTCACCTCCGTCTTGCCCGCGACCAGGTCCGCCCCGCGCGTTCCCGCCGCCTGGTAGCCCGAGAACAGGATGGTGTTGCGCCGGTCCGAGCCGAAGGCCTTGAGGTGGTGCAGCACCCGCCCGCCGGTCGCCATGCCGCTGGCCGAGATGATCACCTTGGGCATGGAGTTTTGGCTTAGCGCCTTGGATTCCAGCACGTTGCGAACATAGGTCACGCCTTCGCAGGACTCGCGCACCTCATCCGGTGTCAGCCGGATGTCCCGGATGTGCCGGGTCATGATCTCGGTGGCGCTGATCGCCATGGGGCTGTCGAGGTAGACGGGGATCAGCGGCATTCGCCCGGCGCGCTTCAGCTTCCAGAAGTGGAACAAGAGCGCCTGGGCGCGGCCGACCGCGAAGGCCGGGACCACCACCGTCCCCCCGCGCCGCGCCGTAGCCTCGACGATGTCGGCCAGGGCGTCCTCGGCGGGCATGGGATCGTGCTTGCGGTCGCCGTAGGTGGATTCCACCAGCAGATAGTCGGCGGCGGGCACGGGTTCCGGATCGAGCGTGACCGGATCGTCATAGCGGCCCAGGTCGCCGGAGAAGACGCCGGTCTTGCCGCCCCAGTCGATCTGGGCGGTCGCCGCACCCAGAATGTGGCCGGCGTAGCGGAAGGTCAGGGTCGCCCCGTGACCGATCTCGACCGGAGTATGGAAGGCATGCGGGGTCAGCCGCTGCACCGCCCGCTTGGCATCCTCCCTGGTGTAGAGCGGCAGGGCGGGCGTGTGCTTGGAGAAGCCGTGGCGGTTGGCGAACTCGGCGTCGTTCTCCTGGATCTTGGCGCTGTCCAGCAGCAGCAGCTCCACCAGGTCCGCCGTCGCCGCAGTGCAGTGGATGGGGCCGCGGAAGCCCTCCTTCAGCAGCCGGGGCAGGTAGCCGCAGTGATCCAGGTGGGCGTGGGTCAGGACCACCGCCTCGATGCTTGCCGCGTCGATGGGCAGCGGCTGCCAATTCTGCAACCGGAGGGGCTTCAGCCCCTGAAACAGGCCGCAATCCACCAGGATGCGTCGGCCGTCACAGGTCAACAGATGCTTGGACCCGGTCACCGTCCCGGCGCCGCCAAGGGAAGTCAGTGTCAGTCGGCTCACCGGATCGTCTCCATCAGACCGAAGCCCCGGTCCGGGGACCGCGCGCGACCCCTTTATGGATCAAGCCCGGCGCCCTGTCCCCTCCGTGACAGCCCCGAGGCGCCTCAGCCCGCCGGCGGTTTTCGGGACGACCAGTGTATATGCACGATCCGCCAGCCGCCGGCGTCCAGGCGCAGGATCATGGTCTCGGTGGTGATGCGATCCACCGGCTTGCCCTGATAGGTTCCCGTGGTCCGCCCCTCGCTGATCACCCAGGCGAGATCGCCGCGGGTGAAGGTCTGGCTGCGGGTGGTCGCGCCCGGCACGGCGCGGGAGTAGGCCAGGTCCCCGGGCATATGCCCGCTGACATATTCGGCCTTGGACCGCTCCACGTGGCCCTCTTCGTAAACGGTCAGGTCGTCGGCCAGCAGGGCCGAGGCGGCCTCGGCGTTGCCGGCGTTGAGCGCGGCGTGGAAGGCCGCGGCCGCTGAAGTGGCGTCGGGCGCGGCGTAAGCCGGCGCTGCGGCGAGGCAGAAGGTGAAGGCGGCGGCCAGAAGCGGTCTCATGCGAATCCCCGATTTGACGCCAGCCCCATGCTCCCACAAAGCTGCCCCGGACGGGGATTGACGCTGCGCTCCGGTGAGAATGCGCCGCCGATCTGTCCGGCGGCAAGTTCAATTCGCCAGATTGAATTGCGAGGCGCCCAAGGTCTCGTCCGCCGGACGACCACAGGCCCGATTACGGCTGGTAGAACTTGTCGAACAGGCCGCCGTCGGCGAAATGCGCCTTCTGCGCCTTGGCCCATCCGCCGAGGTCTTGGAGGAAGTTGTAGTTGAACTCCCCAAGGCCTTGCCCTGGATGCCCAGCCCCGGATCCCGGGCCGAAGGCGCAGAACGAGAGCACCGCCAGCGACGCGGCGCGCACCCTGAGGCTTATGTGGAAACGCTGTCTGCAAGAAGATGTCATGGTCACCCCTCCAGCCAATGAGGGATGGTGAACATTGACTCTCTGGTTCGTGACTAGGAATCCTAGAGGTAAGTCATCCGCGCCTACACCATCAGGGTCGCCACGGCCCAGACAATCAGCACCGCGCCCGCCGCCCGGCCCACCCAGCGCCCGCCGGGCAGGACCTTCTCGCCCAACACCAGCAGGGTGATGGCGGCGATCCACGCCAGGTTCATCACCCCGCCCACGAACAGCAGCGCCATCAGCCCCCAGCAGCAGCCCACGCACCAGGCGCCGTGCAGCGCGCCCAGCCGCACCGCCCCGCCCAGGCCCGGCCGCCAGTGGCGCGACAGGAACGACGCCGGATTTCGGCAGTGGTCCAGGCACAGCCCCTGCAGCGGCGACAGTTGGTAGAGCCCCGCCGCCGCCAGCACCCCGGCCGACAACCAGCGATTCTGCGAACCCATCATACCGGCCGAGATCAGGCCCTCGCGCTCCAGTCCCCAGTGCAGGCCGGCGGCCGCGAGTGAAAACCCCAGCCAGATCAGCAGGTAGCCGGCCACAAAGCTCCAGGTCGGCGCTAGCCCGTGCGCCCGCCCCTGGGCCGCCGCCGTGCGCTGCACCCGCCCGTAGAGCAGCACCGTCGGCGCCGCGCTCGGGGTCATCATGGCGATCATCATCACCCACCACATGGCCGTGGTCAGGGCCCAGCGTCCGGCGTCCCAGTCGGGCGGCCGCATGCTGGGCATCTCCGCCATGCTCATCGACGCCATCGGATTGGCGGCCAGGGCGGCCTTGTGGGGAAACAGCGACAGCGTCGTCATCTCCCAGGCGCTCATGCCCATGCCTGCGCCGCCGATGAGATAAACCCAGGCCAGCCCCGACAGGACCGCCAGACCGCCGGCGGTGACCAGCCGCTCGTGTCGAAGCACGCGCTCGAGCACCGGCGCGCCGTCGGTCATGTCGCTCGGCGCCGGGTCGGTCAGGCCGCCTGGCGCGAGCGCACCACCCCGTTATTGTCGAAGTGAAGCCGGACGAACTGGCCGTATTTGTCGTCGATCTCGACCCGCACGGGGCCCGTAGTGCGGCTGGAGGCGCTGGCGATCTCGGCCACCTCGTATTCGAAGCCGTTGGGCATGGTGATCTGCACCCGATGCTCCTCGCCGGTCACCGGATTGAGGATCGGGCGGCCGCTCATCTCGATGTAGTCCTTGATCGACATCCGCCCCTTGCGGGCGTCGACGTCGACCTCGATGTCGATGTTGATGAACACCGGGTCGTGCATCTTGGTGACGGTCGAGGCAAAGACCGCAAACATGGTGGCGAACGGCGCCGTGTCCTGGCCTGTCATGATCTTCAGCAGGGCCTCGCGCTGCGCCGGGCTGGCGCGCTCGTCGACGAAGGCGATCGCTTCGCCGTTGCCCTCGTGGATCGCCTTGGGCCACTTGA
>JANNVY010000312.1:0-1771 GCA_031408375.1 Pseudomonadota bacterium
CCCCGCTCGGCCCTGGACGACAACAACACGGACTTTTACACCATCCGTGGTCAGCTGCTGTTCCAGCCCAGCGACATCTTCGACCTGCGCTTCATCATGGACTTCACCAACCGTGATGAGAACTGCTGCGCGGCCGTCCAGATTCGCACCGGCCCGACGGCGGGCTTTGTGAACGCCCTGTCGGTCGGCACCGGCGTCTCCAACCCCGCCGATCCCTACGAGCGGGTCGCCTTCTCCAACCGCGACACCCACCAGCGCATTCACGACAGCGGCTGGTCGGCGGAAGCCAACCTCGATTTCGAGTCGATCAACGCGACCCTGACCTCGATCAGCGCCATGCGCGACTGGGACATGGTCAACGGCATCGACCTCGACTTCTCCGGCGCGGATATCGCCTGGCGCGACGACAACGGCCGCAACGGCGTTGAATTCGACACCTTCAGCCAGGAATTCCGCCTGGCCGGCGCCACCGACAATCTCGACTGGCTGATCGGCGCCTTCTACTCGACCGAAGACCTGACCCGTAAGGACAGCTACATCTTCGGCAGCGATTACGCAGCCTACAACGCGCTGCTGTTGACCGGCGGCGCTTCGACCCGGTTCGGCTGCTTCACAGCGGCGGTATTCATCGGGGGCGCCTGCTTCGTTGCGCCGGTGCCGATCCTCGGGCCGAGCCCCGTCGCCGGCGACGGCATCGCGGACGTCTACAGCCAGAACTCCGAGACGATGGCGTTCTTCACCAACAACTCCTGGCGATTCGCCGACGGCTTCGAGCTGACTGTCGGCCTGCGTTACACCATGGACGACAAGGCGGTGAACTCCCGCTTCCGGAACACTGGCACTAACGGCGCCGCCTGTGGCGCGGCTCTGGCAAATGCCACGCCGGCCGCGGCGAAGGGCCTCATCTGCCTGCCCTGGGCCAACCCGTTCTTCAACGGTCTGGTCACCCGCCAGACCCTCTCGGACGACGACCTCAGCGGCACGGGCAAGCTGTCCTACCGCATGAACGAGAACATCATGGCGTACTTCTCGTACGCTCGCGGCTACAAGGCCGGCGGCTTCAACCTCGACCGTATCCAGAGCGCCAACGGCCTGCCCGGCGGCGCAAGCGGCGTGTTCCCGGTCGCCGACACCTTCTTCCCGGCCGAGACCGTCGACAGCTATGAGTTCGGCGTGAAGACCACGTGGATGAACGGCTCGTTGCTGCTGAACGCGACCTACTTCCACCAGGACTACGAAGACTTCCAGCTCAACGCCTTCCTCGGCACCTCGTTTACGGTGCAGTCGATCCCGGGCGTGACCTCGAAGGGCGTGGACGCGGACTTCATCTGGTTCACCCCGCTGGACGGCCTGACCATCCAGGGCGGCGTCACCTACGCCGACACCCAGTACGATGACTTCGTGGCCGCCGATCTCGACCGTCCGTCGACGTTCCCGCCGCTGTCGCTGCTGCCCGGCAGCCAGGTGTCCTTCGCGCCGAAGTGGTCCGAAACCATCTCAGCCACCTTCGACCGCGACTTCGGCGACAACCTGCGCTTCCTGATCAGCGCCTCGGGCAAGTACATGTCCGACTTCAACACCAAGTCCGACCTGCTGCCCCTGGGCGAAGGCCGTCGCAGCGGCAAAGCCCAACAGGCCGAACGAGCAGAGGGTTCGGATGTGCTTCATGAGCCGCAGCGTAGCAGCGTCTACGCGCGCCGCACCCGCACCGGCAGCGCCGTCATGCCGCGAAACACCAGCGAGTTCAGCCACTCCTGGCGCTCGGTGGCCG
>JANNVY010000313.1:0-6451 GCA_031408375.1 Pseudomonadota bacterium
GCAGAGCTTCGTCGACCGCTTCCGCGCCAAGGCCTCGAAAGCCCGCCAGGCCCAGTCGCGCTTGAAGCGGCTGGAGAAGATGCCGCCCATGGCCGAGGTCTCGGGCGAACGCACCGCGCCCTTCTTCATCCCCTCGCCGAAGAAGCAGCTCTCCCCGCCCCTGGTGCGCATGGAGGGTGCGAGCGTCGGCTATGGCGACAAGGTCATCCTGCGCGACCTGAACCTGCGTCTCGACACCGACAGCCGCATCGGCCTGTTGGGCGTCAACGGCGCCGGCAAGTCGACCTTCGCCAAGCTGCTGGCCGGAGCCATTCCGCCCATGGCCACGGGCGAATGCTGGCTGGACCGGCGCATGAAGGTGGCCTGGTTCCACCAGCACCAGATCGAGGCGCTGGATCCGGAAGAGACGCCGCTGGACCTGATGCGCCGGGCGCTGCCCGAGGCCACCGAGAGCCAGCGCCGCGCGCGGCTGGGCGGCTTCGGCATGACGGTCGAGAAGGTCGAGACCAAGGCCGCCAACCTGTCAGGCGGGGAGCGCGCGCGGCTGCTGCTCAACATGGTGGCGATGGAAGCACCGCACCTGCTGATCCTGGACGAACCGACCAACCACCTGGATATCGACAGCCGCCGCGTCCTGCTTGAGGCGCTGAACGACTACGAGGGCGCGGTGCTGATCATCACCCACGATCGCTCGCTGATGGAGCTGGTCGCCGACCAGCTGTGGTTCACCCACGACGGCACCATCACGCCCTTCGAAGGCGACATGGATGACTACGCCAAGCTGGTGCTGGACCGCGCGAGGCAGGCGGCCAAGGGCCAGGCCAATACGCCCAACGCCAACGGCCTCACCGGCAAGGAGGCCCGCAAGGCCGCCGCGGCCGCGCGCCAGCGCATTGCGCCTCTGAAGATGGCGGCGGAAGCCCTTGAAAGAAAAATGGAAGCTATCGCTTCGGACATCAACCGCGCCGAAAAGGGCATGGCAGCCCCTGGCCTGTTCGAGACCGATCCGGCGCGGGCCCAGGCGCTGGGCCTGATGGTCGGCAAGTTCAAGGCCGAGCTGGAAGGCGTCGAGGCCCAGTGGATGGTCGCGGCCGAAGCCTATGAGGCGGCGAAGAACGCGGGGTAGTACATCCTTCTCACAAAGTGAGAAGGCAGGGACCCGCCCCGGAGCGCAGCGCAGGGATGGCGGGCGGAAGAGCCGCAGGTTGAGGCGCGACGGCGCCGTGGCTCGGCCGGTGCGAGCCGCCGGCTCTACCCCCACGCAAGGACCTTCGGCGCGAAGCGCCTCCGGTGCGTGGGTTCCCTCCTTCTCGCAAGCGAGAAGGGTCAGTCCGCGTACACCTCCACCCCGCTCGCCAGCTTCACCAGCTTGGCGGACAGCGCGCGCAGGAACCCCGCGCTGCGCTCGTCCTTCAGCGATCCGTCATCCTCGAACGCCTCGTGGGCCTTCGACACGCTGACCATCTGCGGCACGACCACCGCCCCCAGCTGCAGCACCAGCGACTGGCGCAGCGCGATCAGGCCGCGATAGCCGCCCAGGCCGCCGGGCGAGGCCGAGGCGATGGCGAAGGCGGGGCGTTCGAAGGCAGCGGCCTGGCCGCCGTGATCGCGGATGCGGCTGACCCAGTCGATGGCGTTCTTCAGCAGCGGCGGCGTGCCGGCGTTGTATTCGGGGCTGACGATGAAGATCCCCTGGGCGGCGCAGAACTTCGCGTGCAGCGCCTTCGCCGCGTCCGGCAGTCCGTCCGCCGCCTCCTCGTCGCCGTCGTAGATCGGCATGGGATAGTCGCGCAGGCTGATGTGATCGACATCGCCGCCGGCGCTGGTGAGGCACTTTTCCGCCAGGTCGGCGAGCTGGCGATTGAACGACCCGGTCCGCAGCGAACCGGCGAACAGGAGGATGCGGGGAGCAGTCATGGGGTCGTCCTTTGCAGAATTGCTGACCGGCCTACCCCGTCCCTCCACCGCCGTCATCCTCGGGCGCAGCGAAGCGAAGACCCGAGGATCCAGCCTCGCGACCTCACCGCATCGGTCTGGGCGCCCGGCTTCGATCCTGGGGCTGCTGGGTCCTCGGATCGGCGGCCGCGATGCGGCCTTGTCCGAGAATGACGGCTGATCGGTGCGGGTGGCGCGCAAAGGGTCCCGCCGGCCGGTTCGCCGACGCCGGCACTGATAAGAATAATCAAGGCATTGGAAGTCACTCCTAAGCCTTTTTCTCCCACGCGCCGCGCTCGGTCTGGCGCCAGTAGGAGGCCGGCTGCCCCGCGGTCGTGAAGGCCTTCCAGCGCTTGCGGGCCTCGGCCAGAGCCGCCTCGTCGCGGCCGTCGAACAGCAGGATGCAGCGCTCGAACCCGTCCAGCGGTCCGCACTCGGCGCCGTCCACGATGAACAGCGCCTGGGCGGCGTTCCGGTTGCACATCTCGGTGGTCAGCAGGATCGGCTGGCGCTCGGCGTCGGGCTCGCTGGCCATGCCATGGGGCAGGAAGCTGTCGTCCTTCCAGGCCCACAGCCAGCCGTCCAGATGCTCGATCCGCTCAGGGCTGGGCGCACGCACGATCGCGCGCCAGCCCTTGGCCAGCGTCTTTTCCAGCAGTTCCGGCAGGACGCGGTCCAGGGTCGCCTGCTCCAGGTGGTAGAACCAGACCTCGCAGGGGCTCGCGTCTGCCATCCCTAGCTTTCGAAGTTGTCGGCCACGAAGCGGTCGAGCAGGCGCACGCCATAGCCTGAAGCCCCCTGTGGCGAGACCGGGTTGGTGGTGTTCTTGCGCCAGGCGGTGGGCGCGATGTCCAGGTGCGCCCAGGGCACGCCGTTGACGAATTTCTGCAGGAACAGCGCCGCGGTGATCGAGCCGCCCGGCCGCCCGCCGGTGTTCTTCATGTCGGCGATCTCGCTCTCGATCTGCTTTTCGTAGAGCGGGGTCAGCGGCATGCGCCACAGGTGCTCGCCGGTCGCCTTGGAAGCGGCCAGCAGCTGGTCGGACAGCTTGTCGTCGTTGGAGAAACAGCCCGCATAGTCGTGGCCGAGCGCAATGATCATGGCGCCGGTCAGAGTGGCGAGATCGACCATGTAGCGAGGCTTGAAGCGGTCCTGGGCGTACCAGAGCACGTCGGCCAGCACGAGGCGGCCTTCCGCGTCGGTGTTGATCACCTCGACCGTCTGACCCGACATGGAGGTGACCACGTCGCCGGGCTTGATCGCGTTCCCGTCCGGCATGTTCTCGACCAGGCCGACGAGGCCCACGGCGTTGACCCTGGCCTTGCGGCCGGCGAGCGCGTGCATGACGCCCACCACGGCGGCCGAGCCGCCCATGTCGAACTTCATGTCCTCCATGCCCTCGGCCGGCTTGATGGAGATGCCGCCGGTGTCGAAGGTAACGCCCTTTCCGATGAAGGCGACCGGCGCGGCCTTGGAGGCCTTGTCGCCGTTCCAGCGCAGCACGACCATCTGGCTCTCGCGGCGCGACCCCTGGCCGACACAGAGGAGCGAACCCATGCCGAGCGCGGTCATCTCCTTTTCGCCGAGCACCTCGACCTCGAGGCCCAGCGCTTCAAGCGCCTTGCAGCGCCGTGCGTATTCTTCCGGATACAGGACGTTCGACGGCTCGGTGACCAGATCGCGCGCGAACAGCACGGCGTCAGCGACGGCGTCGAAAGCGGTGAAGACTTTCTTCGCCGCGGCGGGGTCGGCGGCGACGATCTGGACCGTCTTCACCGAGGGCTTGGCCTCGGGCTTTTCCGTGGTGCGGTACTTGTCGAAACGATAGGCGCCCAGTCGAACCGCGAAACCGGCGCGCGCCGCCTGCTCCGGAGTCAGATCAGACAGGTCGATGGCCAGGGCCGCGGTCCCGGAGGCCTTGACCGACCCGAAGGCGCTGGCCGCGGCGTTCTCCAGCGCCAGGTCGTCGAAGCCGTCCGCCTTGCCGGCGCCGATGGCGACCAGATGGGTGGCTTCCAGCCCCGCCGGTGCCGGCAGCACCAGGCTCTGGCCCTTGGCGCCGGCGAAGCGCCCGGCCCCGATGGCGCGGCTGAGCGATCCGCCCGCGGCCTTGTCCCAGGCGGCGGCCGGCCCAGCCAGCTTGTCGCCGTCAAACACCAGCACGGCGACAGCGGCGGAGCCGGAGGCGGCCCCGACGAACTCGATCTTCATGAGAGAACTCCACAAACCCGCGTCACAGCGGGGAAAATCAGGCTTCCACGGCGGCTTTCGCACCGGGATTCCGCCGTGTAATACAGCCATGCCCTGACCGGGCCAACGGCCTCCCGGATTTTATGACTTTCGTCGAGCGATACCTGTTCCGCCAGCTGCTCATCCCGATCGCCTGGGCGATCGCGGCCCTGACCGCCGTGGCCATGCTCAGCCAGAGCCTGTCGACCCTGGACGTGATCGTCGAGCGGGGCCAGAGCGCCTGGGTGCTGGTCAAGGTGACGGTCTTCGCCCTGCCCCGCCTGTTGTCGATGATCTTGCCGATCGCGGTGTTCGTGGGCGGGCTGATCGCGCTCAACCGCCTGCAGCAGGACAACGAGTTGGTGGTCTGCCAGGCCGGGGGCATGACCCGCTGGCGGCTGTTCTCGCCGGCCATCCGGCTGGCGGCGATGATCTCGTTCCTGGCCCTGTTCCTGAACCTGTGGATCCAGCCCCTGCTCTACCGCGCCATGCACGAGGAGCTCTACCGGGCGCGCACCCAGGCGGCGGCGGTGTTCGTCAAGGAAGGCCAGTTCGTCCAGGCCGGCGACAACCTGACCGTCTACGTCCTACGGATCGAGCAGAACGGCCTGCTCAAGAACGTCTTCATCCACATCCAGCAGCCCAACGGCGCCACCGCCTACACCGCCCAGGAAGGTCGCATCGTCAGCAACGGCGACGTGCCGACCCTGGTGATGCGCCGGGGCTCCAGCCAGGAATTCTCCAGGACCGGGGTGCTGAACTACCTGTCCTTCGATGACTACGTCTTCGACCTGTCGCCGTTCCTGAACGGCGACTCCGCGTTCCGGCTGAAGAAGTCCGATCGCTGGCTGCACGAACTGGTCGCGCCCAACCTGACCATCCAGCGCGAGCGCAAGGACAAGGAAGACCTCTACGCCGAGGCCAACAGCCGTATCGCATCCGCGATCTATCCGATCACCTTCATGATCCTGGCGCTCTGGGCCGTGCTGGGCGGGCCGTTTAGCCGCCTGGGCTATGGCCGGCGCATCGCCCAGGCCGCCGTCGTGGCCGTGGTCGTGCGGGTGCTCGGCTTCGGGGTCGAGCCGCTGGCGGCCGAGGGCGTCTGGCTGAACATCCTGCAGTACGCCGTGCCGATCGTGCCCATCATCATCTGCCTGCGCGCCCTGCTGCGCGAGAAGCTGGAGCTGCCCAAGTCGGCGCGCGCGCCGTCGGCGGCGCTGGCGGGAGCGGCGGCATGAGCGCCCCCGGACGCCCCGGCGGCCTTGGCCTGCCGCGCCTGCGCCTGACGCGGATCGAACGCTACGTCCTGGTTCGCACCCTTTGGGCCGTGGCCGGGGCGCTGGCCATCATCACCGCCGTGGTCATGCTGATCGACTTCGTCGAGATCTCGCGCAACACCACCGCAGGCACGGACTCGTCGGTCATCGAGACGCTGGGCCTGACGCTGCTGCGCTCGCCCAACCTGATCCTGCTGCTGCTGCCCTTCGCCTTCCTGTTCGGGGTGCTGGCGGCCTATGTGAACCTGAACCGGCGCAGCGAGCTGGTGGCCATGCGCGCCGCCGGGGTCTCGGCCTGGCGCTTCATCTTCCCTGCCGCCGGCGCCGCCTTCCTGGTGGGCGTGTTCGCGGTGCTGGTGCTCAGCCCGGGCGCCTCCTGGCTGGACGGCCAGTACGACGTCGCCGCCGCCCGCCTCAGCGCCAAGCCCGGTGCGCCCCGGCCCACCGACACCTGGCTGCGCCAGGGCGACGGCCGCACCCAGGTGGTCATCCACGCCCGCTCGCGCATCCGCCCCGGCGACCGGCTGCAGGACGTCTCGATGTTCGTCTACACGGCTGATTCCCGGGGTCGGCTGGAGTTTTCGCGCCGCATCGAAGCGAAGATGGCGGTGCTGAAGCGCGGTTTCTGGCAATTGACCGACGCACGTGAAGCCGGACCCGGCCAGCAGGCGGTGCGCTACCGCACCCTGTCGATTCCCTCGACGCTGGATCCCTCCACCGCCTACGAGAAATTCGCCGAACCGACCGCCGTGCCCTTCTGGGCCCTGCCCGGGGCCATCGATCGCATTGAAAGTGCTGGTTTCACTGCGACGGCTTACCGTTTGAGGTTCCAGCAACTTCTGGCCATGCCGATTCTGTTCGCGGCCATGTCTGTGCTGGGGGCGGCCTTCTCGCTGCGGCTGATGCGACTGGGCGGGCTGGCGGTGCTGGCGACCTCGGGGGTGGCGCTGGGCTTCCTGTTTTTCTTCTTCAACGAGCTGACGGCGGCGCTTGGCAAGGCCGAAATCATC
>JANNVY010000314.1:0-5571 GCA_031408375.1 Pseudomonadota bacterium
CCGCCGGGACCTCGCGAAGCCGGTCCACGCTTGAATCCGCCCGGCTTTCCGCTTGCGCCGCCCCCCGGCCTTGAGCCGGGGTTGCCGGCGTAGGGGCGCTTGGGCGCCTCGCCGTCGCGCGGCTTGAAGGGGCGCTTGTCGTCGGGACGGGCGCCCTCGCGGGGTCGGTAGCTGGGCTTGCCGCCGTCAGCGGCGTCCTCGCGCGGCTTGTAGGGGCGTTTTTCGCCAAGCCCGGCGTTGTCGCGGGGTTTGTAGGCGCGCTTGGGCGCATCCCCGTCACGCGGCTTGTAAGCGCGCTTCTCACCCGGACCGGAGGCATCGCGGGGTTTGTAGGGACGCTTGTCGCCATCGCCTTCGCGCGGCGTGTAGGGGCGCTTGGGCGCATCGCCGTCGCGGCTGAAGGTGCGGTCGGGGCGCGGGCCGCGGGGCCGGTCGGGGGCGTCTGCACGCGGCTTGAAGGGCGGGCGCGGACGATCATCGCCGCCTTCACGCGGGCGGTAGGGACGGTCGCCGTCGGGACGCGGCTTGAAGGTTCTGGGGCGGTCGTCCCCGGCGCCTTCGCGGGGACGGTAGGGCGCGTCGCCGCGATCTTCGCGGGGCCGATCCTCGCGGGGCTTGCCGTAGCTGCGCTTGGGATCGCCCGTGCGCGAGCCGCCGCCCCGGTCGAAGCGCGGCGCGGGCCGGTCGCCGTGGAACACGCGCGGACCGCCGCGCGCGGACTTCTCGGCCTCGGCTTCCTCGCGGATGGCCATATTGGCCTTCACCTGGCTGGGCTTGGCCCTGGGGTTGGCCAGGCCGCTGGTCGGGATGGGCCGGCGCGACGGCGCGGGCGGCGTGTGCAGCACCTTGTCGCCGGTGGGCATGTTGTCGGGCTCGATCAGGCCGGCCAGCTGTTCGCGAATGACACGCGGGCCGACCTCCTCGATTTCGCCCAGGCCCAGGGTGCCCAGCTGGAACGGCCCGTAGGCCATGCGCATCAGCCGGTTCACCCGCAGGCCGATGGCCTCGAACACCTTGCGGATCTCGCGGTTCTTGCCTTCCGACAGGGTGACGGTGATCCAGGCGTTGGAGCCGCCTTCGACCGCCTTGGCCTTGTCCAGCTTGGCTTCGATCGAGCCGTAGCGCACGCCGTCGACCTCGATGCCGTCGGCGAGACGATCCAGGTCCTTCTGCTCTACCCGGCCGTGGGCGCGCACGCGGTAGGTGCGCTTCCAGCCGGACGTGGGCAGCTCAAGCCCGCGCGACAGCCCGCCGTCGTTGGTCAGCAGCAGCAGGCCTTCGGAGTTCAGGTCCAGGCGTCCGACCGAGATCACCCGGGGCAGGCCCTTGGGCAGGGCGTCGAACACCGTGGGGCGGCCCTCGGGGTCGCGGTGGCTGGTCACCAGGCCGACCGGCTTGTTGTAGCGCCAGACGCGGGTAGCCTCGGCCGAGCCAACGGTCTTGCCGTCGACGACCAGCACGTCTTCCTTGTGCACGAAGGTCGCGGGCGTATCGATCACCCGCCCATTCAGCACCACCTTGCCCAGGCTGATCAGCTTTTCGACGTCGCGGCGCGAGGCCACGCCGGCGCGGGCCAGCGCCTTGGCGATTCGCTCGCCGCGTCCCGTGGGCTTGGCCGGAGCGCCCGGCTTGCCGCCCTTGGTGCTCTTCTCGAACTTGCCCTTGCCGGCGTGGGGCTTGTCGCTCCGAGGGGGACGGGCGCCGTCTTTTCCGGCTTGACCGGAGCGGCGCTTCGGGCCGGTGTCGTCTGGATGATGGACCATGATCGGGCTCTGATGCTCATAGCGCTGCAAAAGGCGCAAGACGCCGCGCAAAATGGCGAGGCGCCGATCGGCGCCGTCGTGGCCGATCCGAAGACGGGCGAAGTGGTCGCCTCAGCCGGAAACGCCCCCATCGGCCTGCACGATCCGACCGCCCACGCCGAGATCCTGGCCATCCGGGAAGCGGCGCGAAAAACCGGCAACTATCGCCTGACCGGCCTGACCCTCTATGTGACGCTGGAGCCCTGCCCCTTGTGCGCCGGCGCCATCAGCCACGCCCGCATCGGCCGCGTCGTCTACGGTGCCGACGACCCCAAGGGCGGCGGGGTGGCGCATGGGGCCAAGGTGTTCGACCAGCCGACCTGCCACTGGAAACCGGAGGTCGAAGGCGGCCTGATGGGCGAGGAGAGCGCCGAGCTGCTGCGCGGCTTCTTCAGGGCGCGGCGCAAGTAGCCCCTCTCCCTTGGGAGAGGACGGGGATGCGAAGCAGACCCGGGTGAGGGCCCGAAGGGTGGCGGCCGACGCCGGCCCTCTCCCGCTCCGCCTCGCTGCGCGAGCCGCTCTCGTCCTCTCCCAAGGGAGAGGGGCTAGAACGCCGCCAGCCGCGCCTCCAGTCCCGCCTTCACCGCCGGCCACTCGTCGTCGGTGATCGAGAAGGCCACCGTATTGCGGACATGGCCCGTCCACGTCGTCTTGTGCTTGCGCAGCACGCCCTCGCGCACCGCCCCCAGCTTGGCGACCGCCGCCTGGCTGCGCCGGTTGCGCTCGTCGATCATCAGCTCGACCCGTTTGGCGCCCGTGCCGAACGCGTGGTTCATCAACAGCAGCTTGGCCGACGGGTTCACCGGGCCGCCGCGCGCGTCCGGCTGGTAGACGGTCCAGCCGATCTCCACGACCCCGTGGACCGGGCGGATGCCCAGGTAGCTGGTCGTGCCCACCACATCGCTGTCGGCCTGGCGCACCACCGCATAGGCGATACGGGTCGGGTCCGTGACCGCGTCCTCCCACCAGCCCTCGAAGTGCTCACCCGCGCCCGGCAGGCTCATCAGGTCCCAGGTCTCCGGATGGCCGTCGAAGGCGCACTTCATCCCCTCGCGGTGGGCCTCGGACAGGGGTTCGAGCCGGACGTACCGGTTCTGCAGCAAGGCCGGGGTCAGTTTCACTGGTCCGGCTTCTCGACCTTGGGCCAGACCTTCAGGCCGGTGATTTGGTTGTTGCGGCGGCGGAGGACCTGGAAGCGGTGGCCGTGGAAAATAAAGATCTGGCCGGGCTCAGGGATGGTCTCGGCCTCGTGGATGACCAGGCCCGCGATGGTAACGGCGTCGTCCTCGGGCAGATCCCAGTCCATGGCGCGGTTCAGGTCGCGGATGGCGGCGGCGCCGTCCACGTGCACCGAGCCGTCAGGCTGGCGGCGGGCGCCGACCACGGCGGCGTCGTGCTCGTCGTCGATCTCGCCGACGATCTCTTCCAGGATGTCCTCCAGCGTCACCAGCCCCATCAGGGCGCCATACTCATCCACCACCAGGGCGAAGTGGGCGCGTTTCTTGAGGAAGGACTGCAGCTGGTCCTTGAGGTTGGTCGTCTCGGGGATGAACCAGGGCTCGACCATGATCTCCGAGATATCGAGGTTCTCGGCCTTGCCTCCGGCGGCGACGTGGGCGCGCATCAGGTCGCGGGCGTGCAGCACGCCGACGATGTTCTCGGGGTTGTCGCGGTAGAGCGGGATGCGGGTGTGGCCGATCTCCAGCGCCTCTGCGATCAGCGCGCCGACCGGCTGGCCGACGTCCAGCATCGAGATCGACTTGCGGTGCACCATCACCTGCTCGACCGTCAGGTCCGACAGGTCCAGCACGCCCCCCAGCATCTGCCGGTCGCGCCCCTCCACCAGGCCTTCGGAGTGGTGGTATTCGATGGCGCCCTTGATCTCCTCGTGGGCGGCCAGGACGTCCATGGCCATGTCCAGCTTGACCCCGAAGGGCCGCAGGGTCAGGCGCACCACCCACTGGGCCGCGTTGGCCAGCGGGCCGAAGATCTTCACGGTCCAGAAGGTCGGGATCGACAGGAACCGCGCCACGTCGTCGGCGCGGGTTATGGCGATGGTCTTGGGCAGGATCTCCGAGAAGATCACGATCAGCACCGTCATCATCCCGGTCGCCAGCGCGATGCCCAGCACGCCGGGGAAGGCCGCCGACAGCACTGCCGTGGTCATGGCCGAGGCCAGGATGTTGATGACGTTGTTGGCCAGCAGGATGGCCCCGATCATGGTCTCCTGATCGGCCAGCAGCTGGTTCACCCGCCGCGCCGCCCGGTCGCCCTCGCGTTCCAGCTGGTGCAGGCGCGCGCGACTGGCGGCGGTCATCGAGGTCTCCGCCGCCGATATCATCCCCGACAGGCTGAGAAGGATCAGCAGGGTCAGGGCCAGGGCGACATATCCGCCGACGATCACGATTGGGCTCCTTCGGAAACCAGGAAGGCGCGCACCGCGTCAGGGTCAACGCCCCGGGCCGCGAAGGCGTCGCCGATGGCGTTGGCCAGGATCAGGACGATCGAGCCGCCCTCGGCCTTCTTGTCCTGGCGCATGTGGGCCAGCAGGGCGTCGGCGCGGAACGGCGCGCCCGGCGTGGCGTAAAGGCGGGTCGGCAGCTTGGCATCGTCGAACACGCGGGCCACCCGCTCGGCGTCCTCTGCCGAGCAGAGACCTTCCTTCGCCGAAAACCGGAACGCCAGGGTGCAGCCCAGCGCCACCGCCTCACCGTGAAGCAGCGTAAAGCCGCTCTCGGCCTCCACCGCGTGGCCAAAGGTGTGGCCCAGGTTCAGCAGGGCGCGCTTGCCGTGGTCGCGCGCGTCTTCGGAGACGATAGCGGCCTTCATGGCCACGCAGTGGGCGATGGCGGCCTCCAGGGCGGCGCGGTCGCGGGCCAGCACCCTGGCGCCATTCGCCTCCAGGTCCTCGAAGAAGGCCAGGTCGCCCAGGAGGCCGTATTTAACCACCTCGGCGTAGCCGGCGGCCAGTTCCCGGTCCGGCAGGGTGTCGAGCACGCCCAGATCGCAGAGCACCAGCCGCGGCTGGTGGAAGGCGCCGATCAGGTTCTTGCCACGCGGCGTGTCGATGGCGGTCTTGCCGCCGACCGAGGAGTCCACCTGGGCCAGCAGGGTCGTTGGGATCTGGATGAAATCGACGCCGCGCTTGTAGATCGAAGCCGCGAAGCCCGCGAGGTCGCCCACCACCCCGCCGCCGAAGGCGACGATCTGGTCGCCCCGGTCGAGGTCCAGCGCCAGCAGGCGGTCGCAGAGATCTTCAAGCTGGAAGAAGGATTTGGAGCTTTCGCCGGGCGGGATGGCGATGACCGTCGAGGCCACGCCAGCGCGTTCCAGCGCCGCAATGAGCGCCGGGCCGTGCAGGCCGCCCACCGTCTGGTCGGTGACCACGACACAGCGCTTGCGGGGCAGGAGCGGCGCGACCAGTTCGCCGGAGCGGGCCAGCAGCCCTTCGCCCACACAGACCTCGTAGGCGCGAAAACCGTCGCCGGCGACCTCGATGGTCTTCATCCGAGATAGGCCTTCAGGGCTTCGACGATGCGCTCCACCGCCAAGTCGTGCGCCGAGTCGGGCGTCTCCACCACAATGTCGGCCTCGGCGTAGATGGGATTACGCTTCTGCGCGAGCGCGCCCAGAACCTCCGTGGGATCCCTGTCGCGCAGCAACGGACGGGTGTCGCGCCGCGCCACGCGCTTGACCAGGATATCGATGTCGGCCTTCAGCCAGATGGTGATCGCTCGCTCACGCAGCAGCGCGCGGGTGGCGGGATCGA
>JANNVY010000315.1:0-1822 GCA_031408375.1 Pseudomonadota bacterium
GCGAAATAGTTGCCGGGCTTGCCGTAGTCGCCCAGGCCGATGGCCTCGGGGTCGTAGTTGTGCAGCCGCGCCAGGGTGGCGATCTCGCACTCATAGATGCCGCGCCGGTCCGCAGGCGTGTGGTCGGGCAGCATGCCGTTCCAGTAGACCCGCCCCTCGACCAGGCTCATCACATAGAACATCGAGCCGATGACGCTGGTGTCCTCGCAAAGGCCGTAGGTCTTCGCCACCGGGAAGCCCTGGGCCGAAAGGGCCGAGATCACCTTGAACTCGCGGTCCACCGCGTGCGCCGAGGGCAGCAGCACCCCCATCGGCTTGCGGCGCAGGACGTAGGCGCGGCCGGGCGTGTCGAGGCGGTAGGTCGGGTTGGACTGCCCGCCCTTGAACATGGAGACCGCGAGCGGGCCGGCGTAGCCCGCCACATTGGCCTCCATCCAGGCCGCAAGCGCCGCCTCATCGAAGCGGTGACGCTCCTCGACCGGCTTGGTGCCCTCGAATACGCCCGGCTCGCCCGCCATCAGTGCTTGCGCTCGCGGTTCGAGTATTTGGCGTATTCCATTCGCGCGATGGTGCGGTTGTGGACCTCGTCGGGGCCGTCGGCGAGGCGCAGGGTGCGGATGCCGGCGTAGGCGTGGGCCAGCTCGAAGTCCTGGCAGACGCCGGCGCCGCCGTGGGCCTGGATGGCGTCGTCGATGATCTGCAGCGCCATGTTGGGGGCCGCCACCTTGATCATGGCGATCTCCAGCTGGGCGACCTTGTTGCCGGCCTTGTCCATCATGTCGGCGGCCTTCAGGCAGAGCAGGCGGGTCATCTCGATGTTGGTGCGGGCGTCGGCGACGCGCTGCTCCCACACAGAGTGCTCGGCGAGCGTCTTGCCAAAGGCGACGCGGCTTTGCAGGCGGCGCGTCATGGCCTCGAGCGCGGCCTCGGCGGCGCCCAGTGTGCGCATGCAATGGTGGATACGGCCCGGGCCAAGCCGGCCCTGGGCGATCTCGAAGCCGCGACCCTCGCCGAGCAGCAGGTTTTCGGCCGGCACGCGCACGTCCTTGAGGATCACTTCGCAGTGGCCGTGGGGCGCGTCGTCGAAGCCGAAGACGGTCAGGGCGCGCACGACGGTGACGCCGGGCGCGTCCAGCGGCACCAGGATCTGGGACTGCTGTGCGTGGCGGGCGGCCTCCGGGTCGGTCTTGCCCATGACGATGGCGATCTTGCAGCGCGGGTCGCCCACGCCCGACGACCACCACTTGCGGCCGTTGATGACGTAGTCGTCGCCGTCACGGACGATGCGGGTCTCGATGTTGGTCGCGTCCGACGAGGCCACGGCCGGCTCGGTCATCAGGAAGGCCGAGCGGATCTCGCCGTCCAGCAGCGGCTTCATCCAGCGCGCCTTCTGCCCGGTCGTGCCGTACTTGTGGAAGACCTCCATGTTGCCGGTGTCCGGCGCCGAACAGTTAAACACCTCAGAAGCCCACATCACCCGGCCCATCTCCTCGGCGCAGAGCGCGTACTCGAGGTTGGTCAGGCCGGCGCCGTGGTACTCGCCCTCGTCGTGGGCGTCGTTGGGCGGCAGGAACAGGTTCCACAGCCCTTCGGCGCGCGCCTTGGGCTTCAGCTCCTCGATGATCGGAATGACCTGCCAGCGGTTCGACCCGAAGGCCGCCATCTGGTCCTTGTAGGTCCCCATGTTGGGATAGACGTGCGCGTCCATGAAGGCGCGGACCCGGTCGCGCCAATGGCGCTGACGTTCTGAAAGGTCAAAGTCCAAGGCGTCCTCCTGGGGTTTTCTATTGTTGGGCCGAGGAGCGCGCCAACGACAGCGCCT
>JANNVY010000316.1:0-2196 GCA_031408375.1 Pseudomonadota bacterium
GGCGGCCAGGAATCGACCATCCTGTCGGTGCACACTACCTTGCTCCACCATGGCCTGATCATCGCCGGCTTGCCGTACGCCTTCGCCGGCCAGCAGCGCATGGACGAGATCACGGGCGGCTCGCCCTACGGCGCCTCGACCATCACCGGCGGCGACGGATCGCGCCAGCCCAGCGAAAACGAACTGGACGGCGCGCGCTGGCAGGGGCGCTATGTCGCCGACATCGCCAGGAAGCTGGCGGCCTGAGCGAGCCCGACATGACCACTCGAATGTCCGCCGTCTTCTACGGCCACGGCAGTCCCATGAACGCCCTGGGCGGCCCCCACGCCGAGGCCTGGCGCGCGCTCGGCCACGACCTGCCCAGGCCCAAAGCCATCCTGATGGTTTCGGCCCACTGGGAGACCAACGGCGGCACGTCGGTGACCGCCATGCCCCAGCCGGCGACCATCCATGACTTCGGCGGCTTTCCCCAGGCCCTGTTCGACATGCAGTACCCGGCGCCCGGCAGCCCCGAGCTGGCGGCGCGGGTGAGGGCGTTGGCGGGCCTCGAGGGCGTCGTCGCCGACGAGGCCTGGGGCCTGGATCACGGAACCTGGTCTGTGTTGGTCCACAGCTATCCGGACGCCGACATTCCCGTGGTGCAGCTCAGCATGGACCGGGCGCTGACGCCGCGTCAGCACTACGAGCTGGGCAAGCGCCTGCGCCCGCTGCGCGACGAGGGCGTTCTGATCGCGGGCTCGGGCGACATCGTCCACAACCTGCGCGCCATGCGCCGCGACGGCTCCAACGAGCCCTTCGACTGGGCGATCCGCTTCGACGCCGCGGTGAAGGCCGCCCTGACTGATCACGACCATGAGCGCCTGATCGCGCTCGCCGACCCCTCAGGTCCGGCCGGTGATGACGCGCGCCTGGCCGCCGACGAGCACTTCCTGCCGCTGCTCTACGTCGCGGCACAGCAGGACCCCGGCGAGCCCGTGCGCTTCTTCAACGAGTCCATCGACCTTGGCTCGATCAGCATGACCGGCGCGGTGATCGGCGGGTAGGCCTCCAAATTTCCGTCATTCCGGAATGACGGAGAGTTTTGGATCGGGCGGTTAGATCAGTCCTTGCCGTACAGGTTCTCGTAGGCGTCCAGCCCCTTGGCCTCGACCTCGGCGACAGAGATCTTCGGCCAGCCGACCTCGCGGGTCGCGCTGGCGCGCCAGGCGTCGGTGATCATGTTGCGCAGCTGGGTGGCGCCGGCGGCCAGGCGGGCGGCGGCAAAGGCGCGGCCTCGGGCGTCGCCGTCGCGCAAGCCGCCGGCCTGCTCCAGTTCATAGAGCGGAATGGTCTGGGCCCAGCTGGTCTTCAGATAGGCGGCGATGCAGGGCTCGGCCGGACCGGTGCAGGGCTGGTAGCCGCCCATGGCCGCCATCACGTCTTCGGTTTTGATGTGACTGAACACGAACACGCCCTCGAAGGGGCCATGGATGCGCTCGGTCGTGAACCCGCGGGGGTTCGGATAGTCGCCCCAGCCATTGTAATGGATCGAGGTGTGCAACGGCTGGGAGCCGTCGCCAACGAAGTGCGCCAGCTCGCCGATGTCGGCCAGGATCAGCGCCTCGCGGCGCTTGCGGTCGCGGGCGAACCAGGCGCGGTGCTCGCGCGATTTCGCCTTTCGCTCGCCCACGCGGGCCACGCGCCAAAGGGCGAAGTCGGTGGCCAGGTCGGCCTGGGCGTCGGCGATTGAGTAGGGCAGCCACCCGGCGCGGGTGAGGGTCTCGCCCTTGGCCCGCAGGGCGTCGTCATAGAGCTGGCGGGTCGGGGGCAGGGCGTCGATCGAGGGGCCGGCCAGGGCCAGGCCCGCGTCGTCCAGGTCGATGAAGTGATTCCCCTCGCGGTACTCGTCGTGGAGCTTGCCCGAGCCCTTGGTGCGGTCCGGCTCACGGGCCAGCTCGCCGATGTCGGCGGCGGCGTTGCGGACGAAGCCGGGCACGTCGCCCGGAAGCGCCTTCACCGCCGCGATTCCGATCATGCGGTGACCCGCAGCGCCCCAGGCGCCCGCGCCGGTGGCGGCGGTGAGCACCGCGAGGGCGGCGGCGGCCGCTCCGATCAGGCGGCCGTGCTTTGACAATGCGAACATGACGGACTCCGACGCGAAAGCTTCAGCGTCGGTTCTATCACAAGCTTTTGTGCACCTTTCGAGTGTCTAGCAGA
>JANNVY010000317.1:0-3145 GCA_031408375.1 Pseudomonadota bacterium
ACCTCATCCAGCAGGATCACCTGATAGGGCCGGCGGCGCACGGCTTCGGTCAGCGCCCCGCCCTCGTCGTAGCCGACATAGCCGGGAGGCGCGCCGATCATGCGGCTGACCGAGTGCTTCTCCATGTACTCACTCATGTCGATGCGAGTGATGGCCGCCTCGTCGTCGAACATGAACTCGGCCAGCGCCTTGGTCAGTTCGGTCTTGCCCACGCCCGTGGGGCCCAGGAACAGGAACGAGCCGATGGGGCGGTTGGGGTCGTTCAACCCGGCGCGGGCGCGGCGCACGGCGTCGGCGACGGCGACCAGGGCCTCGTCCTGGCCCACCACGCGGGACCTGAGCGCGTCCTCCATCTTGAGCAGCTTGTCGCGCTCACCTTCGAGCATTTTCTCGACCGGGACCCCGGTCCAGCGCGAGACCACGGCGGCGATCTGCTCGGCGTCGACGACTTCTGGAGTCAGGGGCGCGTCGTCATTGCCGTCGGCGGCGGCAAGCTGGCGCTCCAGCTCGGGGATCTGGCCGTACTGGATCTCGCCGGCGCGGGCGAAGTCGCCACGGCGCTGGGCGTCGGCCAGCTCTGCGCGCAGGCGATCCAGGGTCTCGCGCAGCTGGGCCGAGGAGGAGACCTTGTCCTTCTCGGCGCGCCAGCGGACGCTCAGCTCGTCGCTCTCGGCCTGCAGGTCGCCGATCTCGGCGTCCAGCTTGCCAAGGCGCTGCTTGGAGGCCTGGTCGGTCTCCTTGCGCAGGGCCTCGCGTTCGATCTTCAGCTGCACCAGGCGGCGGTCGATCTCGTCCAGGGCCTCCGGCTTGGAATCCACCGCCATGCGCACGCGGCTGCCGGCCTCGTCGATCAGATCGATCGCCTTGTCCGGCAGGAAGCGGTCAGTGATGTAGCGGTTGGAAAGGGTCGCGGCGGCCACGATGGCGGAGTCCGAAATCCGCACCCCGTGGTGCAGCTCGTACTTTTCCTTCAAGCCGCGCAGGATCGAGACGGTGTCCTCGACCGTCGGTTCGGAAACGAACACTGGCTGGAAGCGGCGGGCCAGGGCGGCGTCCTTCTCCACGTGTTTGCGGTACTCATCCAGCGTGGTGGCGCCGACGCAGTGCAATTCGCCGCGCGCCAGCGCCGGCTTGAGCAGGTTCGACGCGTCCATCGCCCCGTCGGCTTTTCCGGCGCCCACGAGCGTGTGCATCTCGTCGATGAACAGGATGATTCCGCCCTCGGCGGCGGTGACCTCGTTGAGCACCGCCTTGAGCCGCTCCTCGAACTCGCCGCGGTATTTCGCGCCGGCGATGAGCGAGCCCATGTCCAGCGCCATGAGCTTCTTGTCCTTGAGGCTCTCGGGCACGTCGCCTTCGATGATGCGGCGGGCCAGGCCTTCGACGATGGCGGTCTTGCCGACGCCGGGTTCGCCGATGAGGACGGGATTGTTCTTGGTCCGGCGGGCCAGGACCTGAATGGTGCGGCGGATCTCTTCGTCGCGGCCGATGACCGGGTCGATCTTGCCGTCGCGGGCGGCCTGGGTCAGGTCACGTGCATAGCGCTTCAGCGCATCGTAGGCGTTCTCGGCGGAGGCAGAATCGGCGGTCTGGCCCTTGCGCAGGGTGCGGGCGGCTTCCTCCAGGCCGGCGACGGTAACTCCGGCCTTCTTCAGCAGTTCAGCGGCTGATCCGCCGGCGTCGGCGATGGCCGTCAGCAGACGTTCGGTGGTGACGAAGGCGTCGCCGGCCTTTTTGGCGTCGGCCTCTGCGGCGGCAAAGACGGACGCTGTCTCGGGCTTGAGGTAGAGTTGGCCGGCGCCGCCCTGCACCGACGGCAGCTTTCCGAGCGCCGAGTCGGTCTCACGGACGGCCACTTCGGGCTTGCCGCCCGCTTCCTTGATCAGGGTGCGCGACAGGCCGTCTCGCTCCTCAAGCAGCACCTTCAGCAGGTGTTCGGGCGCGAGGTGCTGGTGACGGCGGGCGAGCGCCAGGCTCTGGGCCGACTGGATCGCCTGCTTGGCGCGGTCGGAGTAGATCTCGAGGTTCATGGTTTCCCTTGGAACAAGCGGAAGCCCGTCCTTAGCGCCCTTGCAAGAAGCGGCGCTTGACGGGGGTCAACACGATGTAGTGTGGCGGATCAGCCACACAAGGGGCTCAGGAGGCCTCGGACGAAATCAGGTGCGAGGGCCAGCCAATGCGCACCAGCAGCCCATCCGGTCCGGCGATGCCGACCTCGTACAACCCCCACTCCCGATGCCTCAGCACGCCGCCCGGACGGATGATCAGATCGTCGACGCGGGCGGCGATCGCGTCCACGTCAGGGGTCCGGATGAATACGCCGAAGGGGTTGTTCGCGGCCGGAACCGCCCACGGACCCTTACCCGCCTGGATGAGGTGCACCTCGCAACTCCAGCCGGTCATGATGACGTAGTCCGGCGCGCCGCCCGTCCGTTCGAACCCCAGCCGCTCCCAGAACGGGATGGCGCCGGCGAGGTCGTTGCTCGGCACGATGGCGAAAGCGCCGACGCTTGGCTTGGACGACATGGCGGACCCCCTTGCAGGCCGTTCTAGCCTGCCGGTACGATCTCCAGCAGGTCGAGGTTGCTCTCATAGCGCGGCCAGGGCTGGACGAGGCGCCAGTGGGCGGCGCCGATACGCTCTACGACACCAACGACGTCGCGGTCAGCATTGAGGCCATAGGCGCGGGCGGGCGGCTCGTCGCCCAGAGCCATGGCGCCCAGGAAGATGCCGCGGCGTTCGGAATCGGGGAACATCAGGCCGGTCTGGCGCTGGGAGCCCGTGGTCTTGGACAGCTTCATGCCGCCGCGCGGGGTGCGCTCGACCTTACAGTTGAACCAGCCGTAGGCGACGTAGGCCAGGCCCGGGCCGTTGTCGCGCGCGCCCAACTTGATGGTGCGGCAGCGATAGTTCCCCACCGGCGGCAGCGGGTCGCGCAGCGCCGTGTCGGGGTCCGGCAGATTGCCCAAGGCGCGCAGTTCGGATTCGTGGCCGCCCCGGATAGCCTGGTCGAGCGCCCGTTGCCAGGCGTCGTCCAACCGCATCAGGCGGTCCCGGTCGGGCTCCTGGATCGCGGCCTGCCAATCCAGCTGTACCTGGCCTGAAGGCGGCGGCGGGGGCGGCGGCGGCGGCGTGGTCGAGGTGG
>JANNVY010000318.1:0-11707 GCA_031408375.1 Pseudomonadota bacterium
GCCGCCATCACCGCTGACAAGCTGGCCGAGAACGCCGAGTTCTTCTCCTTCGGCACCAACGACCTGACCCAGACCACCTTCGGCATCAGCCGCGACGACGCCGGCAAGTTCCTCAGCGCCTATATCGACAAGGGCGTGTTCGAGAAGGATCCCTTCGTCACCCTGGACCAGGAGGGCGTCGGCGACCTGATCCGGTTGGCGGCCGAGCGCGGCCGCAAGACACGGCCGGACGTGAAGCTGGGGATCTGTGGCGAGCACGGCGGGGATCCGGCTTCAATCGCCTTCTGCGAAGAGGTCGGCCTGGATTACGTCAGCTGCTCGCCCTACCGCGTGCCGATTGCGCGGCTGGCGGCGGCGCAGGCGGCGTTGCTCAAGGCATCCGGGGCCGAGCGTGAAAAGGATCGCTAGTTGAAAGCGCGTTCGCGCGTGGGCAGGCCCACAATCGGCGCGGAGACGCCGTAGCGCGCGGACACGTCGCGCAACGCCCAGCGCAGCGAGTGCGCGCCGAACGGGAGGGTGAACATCGGCGTGCCGGCGTCGTCCTCTGCGGTGAAGTCGCAGAAGGTGTCGAACGCCTCCACGATCTCGACCCTCAGGCCCTGGGCGACCGGCTGGCCCCGATCGCGGCGCATGGCGATCAGGACCTCGATGACGCGGTCGCGGTGCGCCGCCCCGCCAAACTGAAAGAGAGTCTCGGCGATCTCAGCCGCCAGCTCCAGCCGCGGCTGGAGCGCCCTGCCGCGCTTCCTGAACCGGATCATATCGTGTCTTGCCCCTAGGGGAGTTCTCAAGCCACAGGCCAGCGGCGAGTTCAATCGAACGCCGTCATCTATCCACAATAGAAGCGTGGCCTGGGGACATCCATGAAGGCGAGTTCACTTGCCAGCGGCCCGTATCGGGCCACTATCCCGCGCTTCAGGGGAGGGCCGCAACGCCATGGAAAACTTCGATCCGGCCGCCGCGACGGCGGCCTATCTGGCGACCATGTCGCCCGCCGATACCGCCAAGGCCATTGAGTACACCCAGGGCGGCCACTGGATGATCCTGTGGGGATTCCTGGTCAGCCTCGTGGTGGCGGTGATCCTGATCCGGAGCAACGTCCTGACCGGCCTGCGCGCCCGCATCGACGGCAACCGCCACCGCCCGTGGCTCGCGTCCTTCGTGGTCAGCGCCGCCTACATCGCCTTGAGCTGGCTGCTGACCCTGCCGTGGTCGCTCTACGAGAGCTGGTATCGTGAGAAATCCTACGGCCTGAACAACCAGACCTGGATCGCCTGGCTGGGCGAGGCGGCCATGGGAGCCGCGATCTCGACCATCTTCACCGCCGCCTTCCTCGTATTCCTGTATCTGCTCATCCGGGTGGCCAAGCGGACCTGGTGGCTTTGGGGCGCGGGCCTGCTGGCCAGCTTTTCCATCCTTGGCCTCGTCGCATCGCCGTTGTTCATCGAGCCCCTGTTCAACACCTACACGCCCGCGCCTCCGGGCGCTGTGCGCGACGCCGTCGTCGAGCTGGCCCACAAGACCGGCACGCCCGACGACAAGATCTACATCTTTGACGGCACCAAACAGTCGGACCGCTACACGGCCAATGTCTCGGGCCTGTTCGGATCGGCGCGCGTCGCCCTTTCGGACGCCATGTTCAAGAAGAACGCGGACATGAGCGAAATCCGCGGAGTCGTCGGCCATGAGATGGGCCACTATGTGCGGGGCCATATCCTGTGGAACATGGCCCTGCTCACGATCCTGGCCGTGCTGGGATTCTTCCTGGTCGACCGCCTCTTCCCGGTATTCCGTCGGCTGCTCGGCTCCGATCGGGTCAAGGACATCTCGGACCCCGCCAGCCTGCCCGTACTGGGCGTCGTGCTGTCGGTGCTGGGCCTGCTTTTCACGCCGATTGGCAACACCATGACCCGCGTAATGGAAGCCGACGCCGATCATTTCTCCATGGTCCACGCCAACGAGCCCGACGGTATGGCCAAGGCCCTGATCAAGACGGCCGAGTATCGCGCACCGTCGCCCACTGCGCTGGAGGAGTTCATCTTCTACTCCCACCCCAGCGTCGAGAGCCGCATCCGTGCGGCGATGGAGTGGAAGGCGGCGCACATGCCGGCGTCGGCGCCTGCGGCAGCTCCCGCAGCGGCGCTCCCGCCGCCTGCCGAGCCTCCCGTCGCGGAGTAGGGCAAGCTCAGAACGGCTGGACGGAAACGCCCGGCCGTTCGTTGTCCCAGATCATGGCGACGATGCTCCAGAGGCCGTCTTCGTCGCGGCAGAGCTGGATGGAGTTGATACCGCGCCGCTCGGGCTCGACGTCGTCCGTCGACCGGCACGCTTCATAGACCGACCAGACGTGCGCCATGTTGCCCAGCACGTCGATCCGACGCGCCGTCTCGACCTCGAAGAAGTCGTTGGCCATGAAGTAGGGGGTCGTATCGGCGACGTAGCCGTCGCGGCTCATGATCTTCAGCCAGGGCTTGCCCTCGGCGTCGACGCCTGTCCGGATCTGACGGCTCTCGGGGTGGAAGATCTCGCGCTGCAGCGCCCAGTCCCGCGGTCCCCGATACGGTTGCGTACATGGCGTCAACCACGGCGCCGATGTCTGTGCGGTCGACCATCCGGAAGGCCTAGGCCCGCTTGCGCACGAACACCGTGCCCGCCGAGTAGCCCGCCCCGAAACTGCAGATCAGGCCCAGGTCGCCCGCCGCCATGTCCTGGGAATGGCGGTGGAAGGCGATGATCGAACCCGCCGAGGAGGTGTTGGCGTACTCGTCGAGGATGATGACGTTCTCCTCGCGCGTCGGGTCGCGGCCCAGGACGCGGCGGCCGATCATCTCGTTCATGTTGATGTTGGCCTGGTGCAGCCAAAGCCGCTTCAGGGCGTGCGGGTCGAGACCCAGGTCGGCGGCGTGCTCGGTGATCATGGCCGAGACCATCGGCACCACTTCCTTGAAGACCTTGCGGCCCTCCTGGACGAACAGCTTGTCGGCGTGAGGCCCCTCCGCCGCGAAGGCGGCGTCCTTCTGGGGGTCGGCCAGGTCCGCGTCGGGCGCCGTGCGGTTCAGGAAGCCAAAATTGTTGCGGATGTTGTTGGAGAACTGGGTCTTCAACCGCGTGCCCAGGATGTCCCAGCCGCCTTCGGTCTCATCCGCCCGCTCGACGATCACCGCGGTGGCCACATCGCCGAAGATAAAGTGACTGTCGCGGTCCCGGAAGTTCAGGTGCGCCGAACAGACCTCCGGATTGACCATCAGCACCGCGTCCGCCGATCCGGTGGCGATGTAATCCACCGCCGTCTTGATCCCGAAGGTCGCCGACGAGCACGCCACGTTCATGTCGAAGGCGAAGCCGCCCAGGCCCAGCAGGTCCTGGATCTCGACCGCCATGGCCGGATAGCCGCGCTGCATGTTCGACGCCGCGCATAGCACCGCGCCGATCCGCTCGCGCGGCTTGCCCCAGCGCTCCAGCGCCTGCTCCGCGGCGGCGACCGCCATCTCGGCCAGCAGCGAAGGCTGGTCATTGGCGCGCTCGGCGATCTGCGGCCGCATGACCGCCGGGTCGAGGATGCCGGACTTGTTGACCACGAACCGGGACTTCACGCCCGACGCCTTTTCGATGAACTCAGGCGACGACGCCTGGAGCGCCTCAAACTCGCCGGCCTCGATGGCGGCGGCGTTGGCGGCGTTGTAGCGCTCGACATAGGCGTTGAAGGTCTCGACCAGCTCGGCGTTCGAGATGCTCTCGGGCGGCGTGTAGAGGCCGGTCGCGGCGATAACTGCAGAACGCACGGAATGCTCCGGTGGCGAAAGGATCAGTGTGGCACGGGGGCCGACGGGAAACCAATTCGGGTCTTCGCCTGTTTTCAGCCCTGTTCTCGCCGCTTGGAAGTCCCGGAAGGCTTCCTATCTGCGCCGGGCTGGGGAATCAAAAACACCAAGGCCCTTAGGAGTACAAAAAATGAAAATCGCTCTCTTCGCCGCAGCCGCCGCAGCCACTGTTCTCGCCGCCGCCCCTGCCTTCGCCCAGGACGCCTCCGACGTCCAGTGGTACGGCAACCTCGGCTATTCTTTCTATGACACCGACATCGGTGACGCCCAGCTGGGCGGCATCCAGGGTCGCCTCGGCGCCCGGTTCCATCGCAACCTCGGTGTCGAGGGCGAGCTCGCCCTGGGCGTTCAGGACGATACCGTGTTCGGCACGGACGTGCAGCTGAACCACTCTGAAGCCATCTATGCAGTCGGCTTCCTGCCGGTCACGCCGCAGTTCGACCTGCTGGCCCGCGTGGGCTTCGGTTCAAGCGAAGTCGAGATCGCCGGAATCTCCGACAGCGACTCCAGCGTCAACTATGGCGCCGGCGCCCAGTGGTCGTTCGATGACCACAACGCCGTGCGGGGCGACTACACCCGCTTCGACGGCAACGACGCCACCGCCGACGTCTGGTCGCTTTCCTACGTCCGCAAGTTCTAGGACGCGCGACCTGATCTGAACTGGGCGCGCTCCTCGATGCGGGGGGCGCGCCTTTTTGATTGGCGGCCCTCCATTCCGGGGCTGTTTCTGGCCCCTCTCGCGGTGACGCATTTCGTTCATATTGCGTTGCGAATTCGCAACTGCGTTTCGCTAATGCGAGAGCGCCGGCACGCATAGCCTGACAACATGCAAGAGCTTTGATTATCTACGTAATTATCAAGCCCCGCCAAAAGGGGCAGCAAAGGAAGTAAAATGAATAAGTCTCTCATCGCCGCCACGGCCGCCGCCGTCGCCCTGATCGCCGCTCCCGCCATGGCCCAGGACCTCGAGGGCTACGTTAACCTCGGCGCGTCTTACATCGACGCTGATGGGGACGCCGATCTCGGCGCCGCCACCATCCGCGTCGGCGCAATCTACAAGTCCTACTTCGGCATCGAGGGTGAAGCTTCGGTCGGCCTGATCGACGACAGCTTCTTCGGCGCAGACATCAACATGAACCAGCAAGCCGCGATCTACGCCGTCGCGCACCTGCCGGTCGCCGAGAACATCGACCTGATGGTCCGTGGCGGCTGGGGCCGTGAGCAGTATGACTTCGGGGGCGTTCAGGCGACCTCGTCGAGCTTCAACTATGGCGTCGCCGCCCAGTACAACATCGACGACACCCAGGGCGTTCGCGCCGACTGGACCCGTCACGACTTCGAGGACATTTCGGCCAAGTCGGACTATTACAGCGTGAGCTACGTCCGTCGCTTCTAGGCCGCGAGCCTGATCCAAAGACGAAAGGCGCGCTCCGCGAGGGGCGCGCCTTTTTCGTTGCCTTGATCGGCGATTCACCAGTCTCCGCAGCCGCATCGATCTCAACCGTGCGTGGTGTGGGAGCAACAGGGGCTGCCTCATCGGCGAGTGAGCAGCCGCCAAGCGTTTCCCCGCGAACAATTTCTGCCTAGACTCAGTAGCATCCAACCCCGAATCGGGGGTTCAAAGGGGGACTAAAATGAAGAAGCTTCTCATCGCTGCGGCCGCCGCCGCCGCGTTCGTCATGGTCGCGGCTCCGGCCAGCGCGCAAGATTCGTCGGACGTGAAGGTCTATGCCTCCATCGGCGGCACTATCCTCGGCGACAGCGACGTATCCCTGGGCGGCGCCCAGGCCCGGATCGGTTTCCGTGGCGCGCACTTCGGCATTGAAGCCGAAGGCATGATCGGCGTGACGGACGACAGCATCGCCGGCCTAGATATTGACCTCGACAGCCAGTTCGCCGGCTATGTGGTGGGCTACATGCCCGTCAGCGAGAACGTCGATCTGATCGGCCGCGTTGGCTACGGCACCTTCCAGATCAGCACGCCCTTCGGCTCGGGCGACGCCCAGACCACGAACTTCGGCGTTGGCCTGCAGTACAACATGGACGCCAACAACGGCTTCCGCGCCGACTACACCTACATGTCGGGTGACGGCAACGCCTACATGGCGGGCATTTCCTACGTCCGCACCTTCTAATTCCGAGCGCCATCGGCGCAGACGAATTGAGGCGCGCTCCGCGAGGGGCGCGCCTTTTTCGTGCCTAGCGGATCGCCGGTAGGGGCAGGCCCAGCGCCGGCGCCTCGGCGACCTTGCCGCGCAGGAAGCGGTGCAGTTCGGCGGGCCGGCCTCCGGTCTCCTGATCGAACCGGCCCAGGGGCTCCACGAGGCCGGAGCGTTCCACCGCCCGGCGAAAATTCTGCTTGTGCAGATGCAGGCCTGAGATCGCCTCGACGACCTTCTGAAGGGTCGACAGGGTGAATTCGGGCGGAGTCAGCTCGAAAGCCACCGGGCGATATTTCAACTTGCCGCGCAGCCGCCCCAGCCCCGTCGCCAAGATGCGGCGGTGGTCGGAAGTCATGGCGGCGCCCAGGGCCGGTATGGAGCTGCCGGCGGGCTGGGCGCGATTTTCGGCCAGCGCCTGGTCGCGGGCGGCCTCGGGGACCAGGCGGGCTTCGTAGAGCAGCTCATAGCGTTCGAGTACGCGCTCCTCGTTCCATGCCGCGCCCCCAAGCGCGAAGAGCGAACGTGCGCGGGCCAGACGCTGGTCAGCCTCGTCCTCGTGGCCGGCCCAGGCGGCCAGGCCCGGTGCGATCCACTGGTCGATCAGGTCAGGGCGGCCCCGGCGCCAGTCCTCCCAGGGGAAGAAGCGCGTCCAGGGTGACCAGCCAGTGTCGGGCGCGGCGGTGCCTACGGCCCGCGGCGTCAGAGCCAGATAGCCCACCGACACCACCCGGGCGCGCCCGGCGCCCACGTCGGCCAGCGGCGCATCACGGCCCTGATCACCGAAGGTATATAGCTGCTCGACATAGCCGAGCTCAAAGCCGGTCTGCTCGGTCACGAAGGCCCTCAGAGCCAGCTCGAATGTCCGCCCGGCGGGATCGAAGGGGCCGAAGGGCAGGCCCGGGAAGCCTGGCTCGGGCGCATCTTTCCGGGCGCGCGGCTCGACCGTCAGCACCACCGCTTCGCCGTCCCGGATGGCGACCACCACGGCCGACAGGCCGATGACCACCGCCTCGCCCATCACTCGCTGTCGAAGGCCGAGGGCGCCCGCGTATAGCCCGCCGCCTCCGCCAGCACGTGGTAGCGCTGGACGTAGCGGGCCTGGGCCTCGAACGGCGGCAGGGGGTGGATGGTCAGGCCGTAGCCCTTGGGCGGCGGCCCGAATAACCCGAGCGATTCCTCATGTGAGAATCCGGCCAGCTGGATCGCTTCGAAGAAGGCGCAGGCGCGGTCGGCGGTCTTGATCAGCTTCTTGATCGCGACGGGCGACTTGGGCGGCAGACCGAAACGCAGGTGGATGGCGGTCTCGAGCCGCTCCTCGAACGCCCTGTAGTCCACACCAAGCGCCGCCTTGAACGGCGAGATCATGTCGCCGATTACATATTCCGAGGCGTCATGCAGCAGGGCCGCCAGCCGCCACTTCGGAGCCAGGCCCGGCGAGATGTGGGCGGCGATATCCTCGACGATGACGCTGTGCTGGGCCACCGAAAAGGCATGTTCGCCGGTGGTCTGGCCGTTCCAGCGGGCCACCCGCGCCAGGCCGTGGGCGATGTCCTCGATCTCGATGTCGAAGGGCGAGGGGTCGACCAGATCCAGGCGGCGGCCCGACAGCATGCGCTGCCACGCCCGCGGCGCCTTGTCGGCTGCCATTCTGCGCGGCGCTCTAACCACTTGTGCGTCTCTCCCCATGCCGCAGTGCATGCCCTTCGCTCATCACATGACCGAGATCAATCGCTCACGCCACCGCGACACGCTATAGGCTGGCATTCCTGTGGACGCCGGGCCGACCCATCGTCCATTCTGTATTTTACGGAAAGACTGGAGATCACGGCATGCCCCTGTCCCGCATCGTCATGCGCCTGGCGCGCAACCCCGGCACCGAATTCGCCGATGGCGACGATCACCGCGGCTATGCGCTGGTGGCGCCACTGACCGCCGACGGCATGCTGGACGAGGCCGCCTTCAAGGCCCATCGCGACAAGTGCACTGTGCGCCGCTTCGCTCCCGACGAGGACGCCGCCGAGGGTCGCCTGGCGCGCAAGGGCGAGCGCTGGTTCTTCGACTATGAGGCCGGCGACGCCGACGATGAGCCGATCCACAAGCTGGGCCAGCACAGGTTCCAGCTGGGCGAATACGTCTCGGTCGCAGACGAGGACGGCCGCATGCTGACCTACAAGGTCACCAATGTGGACGCCGACGCTGGGTGATCACCCCCCGGCGTTGCGCCGCACCAGCGCCTTGGCGGAATCGAACACCTCGTCGTCCTTGTGGCGTTCCTTGGAGCGGACCACCGCCATCACCAGCGGGCCGCCCTCGGGGCCCCGGGCTTCGTAGCCGACCATCCGCCAGCCCTGGGGCGAGGCGTCGTCGTCGGCCAGGATGTAGCTGGCGCGCGTGCCAGAGCCTCTGTGGCGGGTGCGGATCTCGGCGGCGTCGCCCTGGGAGCGCACGCTCATCTCGGCGCCGTTGGTATTGATGTTGACGTTGCTTGATGCGTCGTGGGCCTTGATGGTGATCGGGCCGACCCGGATGTCGGCGTTGTCGCCGTCGGATTTCACGCTGATGCCGGGCAGGCGCACATCGGCGCGGTCGCCGTCGGCCTTCACCCGCAGGCCGGGCAGGGCGACGCTCACCGGGTCGCCGTCACCGGCATGGGTGCGGGTCGCAGCGTCCAGCCGGGTCTGGGCGGCGTCGGCGCGGCCCTGGGCTGCCCGGGCCTCCTCTGCCTTGCCGTCCGCAAGCGCGCTGGCCTTTTCGGCGAGAGCCCTGGCCCGGTCGGCTCTGGCCCTGGCCGTCTCGGCCTCGAGGTCGAGCTGGTTGGCCCTGGTCTGGGAGCGCGTGGCCTCGGTCTCGGCGGCCCGGCTGGCGCGTTCGGCCTCCGCTTCGGCCTCGGCCATCTTGGCCGCGACGCCGGGAAGCAGGGCGTTCAGGTCGCGTTCGATGCCGGCCAGGAAGGCCCGCACGCCGCTGTCTTCGACCTTCACCAGCCGCAGGGTGACTTCCGAGCCCTTGGGGCCGGCGTAGACGCAGCTCAGGCCGTCGGGGGCGGTGCGGATGCGCGTCAGGGGACCTTCATGGTCGGGGCATTCCAGTTGGCTGACCGCGCGCAACGCCGGCGACGCCTCGCCGGAATCATTCGAACCGCGCCCGCTGTCGCGCTTTGCGTCGCACGCAGACAGGGTCAGGGCGGCGAGGGCGGCGGTGGTCAGCAGGATCAGTCGGGGCATTTCGGGCGCCTCTTTTGTCTGATGTCCACAGTGCCGCGAGGGCTTTTCCAGGCCTAGTGAATTCGCCGTAAGTCTGACGACCGCCGCCTGTCGAAAACGCCTTACGCCCCCGGTCGCGGGGCGCCTTCGCGGCGGGCCAGGAAGGCCAGCTTTTCGAACAGGTGCACGTCCTGCTCGTTCTTCAGCAGGGCGCCATGGAGCGGCGGGATGAGTTTCTTGGGATCGCGCTCGCGCAGGGTCATCTCGTCGATGTCCTCGACCATGAGCAGCTTCAGCCAGTCCAGCAGCTCGGACGTCGACGGCTTCTTCTTCAGGCCCGGGACCTGGCGGATGTCGTAGAAGATCTTGAGTGCTTCGGAGACCAGCCTGGGCTTGATGCCCGGGAAGTGCACCTCGACGATGGCGCGCATGGTCTCGTCGTCGGGGAAGCGGATGTAGTGGAAGAAGCACCGGCGCAGGAAGGCGTCGGGCAGGTCCTTCTCGTTGTTCGAGGTGATGATGATCACCGGCCGGATGGCGGCCCTGATGGTCTGGTCGGTCTCGTAGACGTAGAACTCCATCCGGTCGAGTTCCTGCAGCAGGTCGTTGGGAAACTCGATGTCGGCCTTGTCGATCTCGTCGATCAGCAGCACGGGCCGGCGGGGGCTCTCGAAGGCCTCCCACAGCTTGCCCTTCTTGATGTAGTTGGCGACGTCCTTGACCCGCTCGTCGCCCAGCTGGCTATCGCGCAGGCGGCTGACCGCGTCGTACTCGTAGAGTCCCTGGTGCGCCTTGGTGGTCGACTTCACGTGCCAGGTGATCAGCGGCGCATCGAGCGCCTTGGCGATCTCGTAGGCCAGGACGGTCTTGCCGGTGCCAGGCTCGCCCTTGACCAGCAGCGGCCGCTCCAGCGCCACGGCGGCGTTGACTGCGATGCGCAGGTCGTCGGTGGCGATATAGTCGGCGGTGCCTTCGAAACGGGTGGTCATGCGAACTTTCCGGCCTGATTTGCATGAACGGCGTAAACCAAGCGCGCCCGTTGCGCAAAGCTACTCTCTCGCCGGACGGACGGAACTTGGCGAAAGTGGTCCGGCGGGCCGCCGCCGCCGTATCGTCAGCCAATAGGAGGCGCTTCGCCATGCCGGACTTGACGCGTCGTGGCTTGATCGCGTCCGCCGCCGCATTCGCTGCCTCGCCGTTGCTGGCCGCCGGGTCCCGGGGCAAGCCTGACGACCTGGCCGCTGACGCCAGCATCCTGGAGGCGGCCTATAGAGCCGTGCATCCGGGCCTCTACCGCTACAACTCGCAGCGCCAACTGGCCGGGCGTTTCGCGGACCTGCGCAAGGCGTGGGCCCGTCCGCGGAGTCAGTCGCAGGCCTTTCTTGACCTGGCGCGCCTGACCGCGGGCGTCCGCTGCGGCCACAGCTTCCCCAGCCCCTACAACCTGCCGGACGCGACCACAGCCGCCCTGTTCAGCGGGCGCGACCGGCTGCCCTTCTACTTCCGTTGGATCGACGGCCGGATGGTGGTCCTGCGCGACCTGACCGGCGAAGCGGGGCTCGCGCGCGGGTCCGAGATTCTGACCCTCAACGGCGAGCCGGTCGGCCGCCTGCTCAAGGCGCTTATGCCGCTGGTGCGCGCTGACGGCTCCAATGACGCCAAGCGGGTCCGCAATCTCGAAGTGCGCGGGGAGAACCGCTGGGATGCGCTCGACCTCTACCTGCCGATCCTTCGGCCCGGATTGACGGAGCAGGCCACCCTGACCGTCCGCGATCCCGGCGGCCGCGTTCGGACCGCGCGCGTCCGCCTGATGACCGGCGCTGAGCGCGAGGCGATCCCAGGACCCGCCGCGGCGTCCGCCGAAAGCCCGCTCGGGTGGCGGCTTGATCGGCTGGCTGGCGGCGCCGCGGTCCTGACCATGCCGAACTGGGTCGCCTACAACACCGACTGGGACTGGCAGGCCTGGCTCGCCGAAGGCATGGCGCGGATCACTGCCGAGCGGGCGCCGGACCTGATCGTCGACCTGCGCGGCAATGAGGGCGGGAACGACTGCGGCGACGGCATACTGCCCTGGTTGATCGATGCGCAGCTGACGCCACGTCCCCAGCGGCGCATGACCCGCTACCGCAAGACCCCGGACGCCCTGAACCCCTACCTCGACACCTGGGACCGGAGCTTCCGCGATTGGGGCGCGGAGGAGGCCGGGCCGGACGCCAACGGATTCTACGCCCTGGCCGGCGAGCCGGACAGCGTGCTCCAGCCCGCGCCCCGGCGCTTCGGGGGGCGGGTCTTCGTGCTGGCGGATGCGTCGAACAGCTCGGCGACCTTCCAGTTTGGCCAGACCATAAGGGAATACCGGCTGGGGACGATCGTAGGTCAGACCAGCGGCGGCAATCGCCGCGGCATCAACGGCGGAGCCTTTTTCTTCCTGCGCCTCCCGGGCTCGGGGCTGGAAGTCGACCTGCCGCTGATCGCGACCTTCCCGCGCACGCCCCAACCCGACGCGGGCATCGAGCCCGAC
>JANNVY010000319.1:0-2288 GCA_031408375.1 Pseudomonadota bacterium
GGATGAAAGCTTAGCAGGATCGCGGGTGGCGAACAGCGCGCTGGGGCGCTAACTATCCCCATGCGCCAGACCTTCGATGAACATACCGACCCCTCCTTCGGCTCCAGGCACCTGCCCCGCATCCGCGAGGCCATGGCCGCCCAGGGGCTCGACGGCTTTCTTGTCCCGCACGAGGACGAGCACCAGAACGAGTACCTGCCCGCGGCGAACGATCGCCTGGCGTGGCTGACCGGCTTCACCGGCTCGGCCGGCGCGGCGGTGGTGCTCAAGGACAAGGCGGCGGTCTTCGTCGACGGCCGCTACACCGCCCAGGTGCAGGTCCAGGTCGACAAGGCGCTGTTCGAGATCCGCGACCTGGTCGAGGGCGGCGTGCCCGCCTACCTGGAGACCGCGCCCAAGCCCGGCGCCGTGATCGGTTACGACCCGCGCCTGCATTCGCCTGACGCCCTGCACTGGTTGCGTGAGGCGGCCGAGCGCCGCGGCGCGAAGCTGACACCCGTCTCGACCAATCCGCTCGACGCCGCCTGGGCCGCGGAGCGCCCGCCGCAACCGGCCGCGAAGGTCGTGCCGCATCCGACCGAATTCACCGGCGAGGAATCCGCCTCCAAGCGCCACCGCCTGGGCGAGGCCATCGCCGGGCTGGGCGCCGACGCCACGGTTCTGACGGCGCCGGCGTCGATCGCGTGGCTGTTCAATGTCCGTGGCGGCGACGTCATCCGCACACCGCTGCCGATCGGCCAGGCCATCCTCAACAAAGACGGCTCGGCCCGCCTGTTTCTCGACGAAGCCAAGTGGACGCCCGAGCTGTCCCAGTGGCTCGGCAACCACGTCTCACTTGAGCCGACCGACGCCCTGCCCGCGGCGCTCGACGCGCTCGGTTCGAAGAATGTGCTGGTCGATCCGTCGCAGTCCTCGTCCTGGTATTTCGACCGTCTGTCGACCGCCGGCGCCAAGGTCATCCGCGGCATGGATCCCTGCACCCTGCCGCGCGCCGCCAAGAACGCGGTCGAGGTCCAGGGAGCGCGCAACGCCCACGCCCGGGATGGCGCGGCGCTGACGAAGTTCCTGCACTGGATCGCCACCGAGGCGCAGGAGACCCTGCCCGACGAGATCGAGATCGCCGCCAAGCTGGAAGGCCTGCGCGACGCCACCGGCGCACTGAAGGACCTGTCCTTCGACTCCATCGCCGCGGCCGGTCCCAACGGCGCCTATCCGCACTACCACCCGACCCACCGCACCAACCGGCGCATGGAGAAGGGAAACCTGCTCCTCGTCGATTCCGGCGGCCAGTACCTCGACGGCACGACAGACATCACGCGCACCGTGGCTCTCGGAACGCCCACCGCGCAGCAGCGGGAGATGTTCACGCGCGTGCTGAAGGGCCACGTCGCCCTCGGGCGCATCGCGTTCCCCAAGGGCACGACGGGCACGCAACTCGACGTCCTCGCGCGCCAGCCGCTCTGGGAGGTGGGCTGCAACTACGGCCATGGCACGGGACATGGCGTCGGCATGTACCTGAATGTTCACGAAGGGCCGCAGCGCATCGCGCAGCCCCGCGGCCAGGAGGATCCGGCTCTCGAGCCGGGGATGGTGCTGTCCAACGAGCCGGGCTACTACAAGACGGGAAGCCACGGCATCCGCATCGAGAGCCTCATCGTCGTCGTGGAGAAGCCTGGCTTCGGCGAGTCCGAGCCCTTCCTGGAATTCGAGACGATCACCTGCTGCCCGATCGACCGAGGCTTGATCGACGTCGCGCTCCTGAGCCCCGCGGAGCGCCGCTGGATGGACAATTACCACGCGTGGTGTCGCGAGACGCTCGCGCCCTTCCTCGATGAGGACACGCGCGCTTGGTTGAACCGAGCCACGGAAGCCCTCTGAGGCCGTGACTCGCCGCGCGTTCGTCACGGGCGGAACGGGCTTCGTCGGCTCCGCCATCGTGCGGGCGCTGCTTGACGAGGGCACGAGCGTCCGGGCGCTCGTGCGGCCAGGCACGACGCGCGCGAACCTCGATGGTCTCGATATCGAGATCGTCGAGGGTTCGCTCGCGGACGAAGAAGCTCTCGCGTGCGCGATGGACGGCTGCACGGAGGCCCATCACTGCGCGGCGCTGTACGCATTCTGGGCGAAGGATCCGGGAGACTTCTACCGCGCGAACGTCGAGGGAAGCCGCAACATCGTGCGCGCCGCGATGAGGGCGGGGCTCGAACGCATCGTTGCCACGAGCAGCGTCGCCACCATCAAGCCGATCAGCGGCGGCATCGCAGACGAGATGAGCCGGGCCCTCGCCG
>JANNVY010000320.1:0-2507 GCA_031408375.1 Pseudomonadota bacterium
CGACGAGACCGGCATCGAGTCCATGCGGCCCTTCCCCGCCGCCCAGGCCCGGCCCTGCATCTTCGAGTATGTTTATTTCTCGCGGCCGGATTCCATCGTGAACGGCCGCAGCGTCTATGACGTGCGCAAGAAGATGGGCCGCATCCTGTCGCAGGAGACCGGCGTCGACGCCGACGTGGTTGTGCCGGTTCCCGATAGCGGCGTCCCGGCGGCGCTGGGTTACGCCGAAGCCGCGGGCATCCCGTTCGAACTGGGCATCATCCGCAACCACTACATCGGCCGCACCTTCATCCAGCCGACGCAAGCCGTCCGCGACCTGGGCGTGCGCCGCAAGCACAGCCCCAACCGCGCGGCCCTGGCCGGCAAGCGGGTGATCCTGATCGACGACTCCATCGTGCGCGGCACCACCTCGGTGAAGATCGTGCGCATGGTCCGCGAGGCCGGCGCCAAGGAGGTCCACCTGCGATCCGCCTCGCCGCCTATCAAGTGGCCCGACTTCTACGGCATCGACATGCCCGACCAGGAAAAGCTGCTGGCCGCCAACAAGTCGCTCGAGGAAATGCGCAAGTTCCTCGAGGTGGACAGCCTTGGCTTCCTGTCGGTCCAGGGCCTCTACGACGCCATGGACGCCGGCCCCCGCGACCCGGTCACCCCGCAGTTCACCGACCACTACTTCACCGGCGACTACCCCACCCGACTGCGCGATCGCGAGATCGCGGAGGGCGGGGATGAGCTGGGCCGACAGCTGAGCCTGCTGGTCAGCGCCTAGCGCCTCTCGCCAGACGCGCAAAGGACGGCTAGATCGGCGGACACGTCGCCGGAGCCTGCCCACATGCAATTGCTCTCAAGCCTGCTGACCAAGTTCGTCCAGAACGGCCGCCTGAAGCTGATCAACGCGCTGGGCCAGACCTTCGAGTTCGGCGGCAAGGGGCCCGGCCCCGTCGTGGTCATGAAGCTGCACGACGCGCGGCTGCACAACCAGCTGGCCGTGAACCCGGAGCTCTACGCCGGCGAAGGCTACATGGACGGGACCATCACCTTCGAGGAAGGCACGACGGTCTTCGATTTCATCGACCTGGTCTCGTTCAACCGCACGGGCCTCGCCGAACACCCGACCCAAAAGCTGCTGCGCAGCTACTGGCGCACGGCCAAGCGCTGGCACCAGGCCAATGTGGTGGGCAAGGCGGCGGCCAATGCGCGGGCCCACTACGACGTGCCCGAAGGGATCTATCGCCTCTTCCTCGACGAGGGCCTCAGCTACTCCTGCGCCGTCTTCGAGAACCCCAAAACCGACACCCTCGAGCAGGCCCAGGCGAACAAGCTCGAGCGCATCACCGCCAAGCTGCTGCTCAAGCCGGGCATGAGCGTGGTCGAGATCGGATCGGGCTGGGGCTCGCTGGCCATCCATATGGCGAAGACCCGGGGCGTGACGGTCAAGGCGCTGAACGTCTCACCCGAGCAGCTGCGCGTCTCGCGCCAGCGGGCCAGGGACGCGGGCGTCGATCACCTGGTCGAGTTCGTCGAGACCGACTACCGCACCTATCCGGGCAAGTTCGACCGCGTGGTCTCCGTCGGCATGATGGAGCACGTCGGGATCGGCCACTTCGAAGAGTATTTCGAGAAGATCCGCGACTTCCTCAAGGAAGACGGCTGGGCCGCGATCCACTGCATCGGCCGCATGGCCCCTCCCGGCTCCACGGGCCCCTTCATCCGCAAATACATCTTCCCCGGCGCCTATGTGCCGTCCCTGTCGGAGGTGTTCGCCGCGACCGAGAAATCGGGCGTCTGGGTCGCCGACATGGAGGTGCTGAGGCTGCACTACCACTACACGCTACAGCACTGGCGCAAGCGCTTCGCCGCCAACCGCGCCAAGGCGGTGAAGATCATGGACGAGCGGTTCTGCCGGATGTGGGAGTACTACCTCGCGGCCGTGGACGTGGGCTTCTCCAACGGCTCGAACATGGTCTTCCAGATCCTGCTGGCGCCGAAGATCGACAGCGTCCCGATCGTGCGCGACGTCTTCATCGACGAGGCGCGCCGGCCCAAGACGGTGAACTACGCCAAGGCGCCCCTGAAGCCGGCGAAAGCTACCGCCAAACCCACCGCCAAGCCAAAGACGACGTCCAAGCCGGCCGTGAAGACCAAGGCTCCCGCCAAGGCCAAGAAGCCGGTCGCCCGAAAGCCGAAAGCGGGCTAACACGCCGCCCATGACCACCGACCCCTCCCCTCTCGCCGGGCGCATCGCGCTCGTCACCGGCGCTTCGCGCGGCATCGGCTATGCCTCGGCCCTGGCCCTGGCCAGGGCCGGCGCGCACGTGATCGCCACGGCGCGCACCCAGGGCGGGCTGGAGGAGCTGGACGACGAGATCTTCAAGGCCACCGGCGAGCACGCGACGCTGGCGCCCTTCGACCTCGTTGATGGAGGGGCGATTGATCGACTCGGCGGCGCGATCTTCGACCGCTGGGGCAAGCTGGACATCCTGGTCAACGCCGGGGCCATGCTGGGG
>JANNVY010000321.1:0-1908 GCA_031408375.1 Pseudomonadota bacterium
CCGCCTTGCCGGCGCTCTCCGGGGCGACGTTGCGGATTTTCTACAGCTTCATGGTCCCGATTCTGGGCGGTCGGCTGTGGACGACGCTGTCGACCCTGTCGTTGGCCATCCCCGCCGTCGGCATCGGCATCGCGGTCCAGAACCCGGACACTCCCTACCTGGCCTTCGTCATCCTGGCCCTGTTGTGTGGCCTGGGCGGGGGCAACTTCGCCTCGTCCATGTCCAACATCAGCTTCTTCTTCCCCAAGGCGGAGAAGGGCAACGCGCTGGCCATCAACGCCGGCTTCGGCAACCTCGGCGTCAGCGTCATGCAGTTCGCCGTGCCCCTGGTCATCACGCTCGGGATGTTCGCCCCGGTGATCGGCGCGCCCCAGATCGCTATCGACAAGGGCGTCGAGAGCCAGATCTGGCTGCAGAACGCCGGCTTCGTCTGGGTCCCCTTCATCCTCGCCTCGGCCGTCGCAGCCTGGCTGGGCATGAATGACATCGCCTCGGCCAAGGCGTCCTTCGCGACCCAGGCCGTGGTCTTCAAGCGTAAGCACAACTGGCTGATGTGCTGGCTCTACATCGGAACCTTCGGGTCCTTCATCGGCTTCTCCGCTGCCTTCCCCCTGCTGACCAAGACCCTGTTCCCCGACATCGACGCGTTGCAGTTCGCCTTCCTGGGCCCGCTGGTCGGCGCGGCTTCGCGTGCGCTTACCGGCTGGGTCTCCGACAAATGGGGCGGCGAGAATGTCACCCAGTGGGTGTTCGGCGCCCTGATGTTGGGCGTCGTGGCGGTGCTCTACAGCGTCGGCGCCTTCGGGACCGCACCCTCGTTCACCCTCTTCTTCGCCAGCTTCATGTGGCTGTTCGCCTGGACGGGCATCGGCAACGCTTCGACCTTCCAGATGATCCCGGCGATCGTGCGCGCGGACATGCCGCGGCTCATGCCCATGGCGGATGCCGCGGTGCGCCTGAAGGCGGCCGAGATGGAGGCCGCCGGCATCATCGGCTTTTCCTCTGCGATTGGCGCCTATGGCGGCTTCTTCATCCCCAAGGCCTTCGGCGACTCGCTGAAGGCGACCGGGGATCCCGCCACCGCTCTCTACATCTTCCTCGCCTTCTACCTCAGCTGCGCCGTCGTGAACTGGGTCTTCTACGCCCGCAGGGGCTCGATGCTCCACGCCGCCGCCCCCGCGATCCAACCGGCGGAATAGTCATGAGCCATACCCTCGATCGTCTCGCCTTCTTCACCCGTAAGACCGAGCTCTTCTCCGAAGGCCACGGCGTCATGACCACTGACGACCGGAGCTGGGAGGAGGTCTATCGAAACCGCTGGCGCCACGACAAGATCGTGCGCTCGACCCACGGCGTGAACTGCACCGGCTCCTGTTCGTGGAAGATCTACGTCAAGGGCGGGATCGTCACGTGGGAGACGCAGCAGACCGACTATCCACGCACGCGACCGGAGCTGCCCAACCACGAGCCGCGGGGCTGCGCGCGGGGCGCCAGCTACAGCTGGTACCTCTACTCGGCCAACCGGGTGAAATACCCGCTGATCCGCTCACGCCTGGTCAAGCAGTGGCGCAAGGAGCGCGCGACCCTGTCGCCGGTCGCAGCCTGGGCCGCGATCCAGAACGACCCCGCCAAGCGCGACGACTATGTCTCCATGCGGGGCTCCGGCGGTTTCATCCGCGCGACCTGGGACGAGGTCACCGAGATCATCGCGGCGGCCAACGCCTATACGATCAAGACCTGGGGTCCGGATCGCATCTTCGGCTTCTCGCCGATCCCGGCCATGTCGATGGTCTCCTATGCCGCCGGCGCCCGCTACCTGCAGCTCATCGGCGGCGTCTGCGGGTCGTTCTACGACTGGTACTGCGACCTGCCGCCGGCCTCGCCCCAGACCTGGGGCGAACAGACCGA
>JANNVY010000322.1:0-3694 GCA_031408375.1 Pseudomonadota bacterium
CGAGCAGGGCGCGGCGCATGGCCGAACGCTCGGCGGCCTCGTAGTCGGCGAACGCCAATGCCCTGGCGAAAATCGTATTCTGGAGTCGTATCAGCATCTCGCGGTCCGACACCGGGCTCATGAGCACGTCCAGCCGGTCGGCCACGTCGGGCGTCAGGCCGGTGCGCAGGGCGCGGCGGGTCAGCTCGGACGGCAGGACCAGGCGGCCCTGGCTGAAGGGATCCAGCGCCACGGGGCCGTCGCCGGTCTCGACGCGCAGCAGGAAGTGGCCGGGAAAGTCGACGCCGAAGGCCTTCAGCCCGCATTTGCGCGCGGCGTGCAGGTAGTAGACGCCCAGCGTCGCCGACAGCCCGCGTCGGCGCTCGGCCACGTCGATGACGTCGGTATTGGCGGGGTCGTCGTAGGTGAGCAGGTCGCCAGTCAGGCGCATCTCGCCGGACATGGTCTCGGCCAGGGCCTCGTCGGGGCTTTCGCGCTCCAGGCGCTGGGCGAGGCGGTCGGCGGCGGCGCCTGCGACGGCGCGGACCTGGTCCGTGTCGCGGAAAGGCAGGTCATGGATGGCGCAGGCGATCGCGGCTTCCAGCAGGGGGAAGTCCTCGTCGGCGGCCTCGCCGGCGCTTGTCAGGACCGATTCCGCCTCGTCGCGGGTCATGGCGTCCGTTCGTCCCGGACCCGGTTCTCAAGCTGAGCCGTGGTCCAGATCATTGAAGATATTGGGAACATGACGCGGAAGCCGCCCCGGCGCCAGTGCGATCAGGTCCAGCCGCAGCGCCAAATGCCGCAGACCGGCGCGGCGGGCGGCCAGGGTGCGGGCGGCACGCAACAGGCGGTCGCGCTGCTGGGACGAGATGGAGGCGAGCGCGATCTCGACCGTGGCGCGCCGTTTGACCTCCACCACGGCCAGGGTCTTGCCCTTGCGGGCCAGCAGGTCGATCTCGCCCGACGGGGTCTTCAGGCGAAAGCCGAGGATCTGGTAGCCCTTGAGCATCAGGAACAGCGCCGCGATGGCCTCGGCGAAACGGCCCTCCCGGCGCCCGCGCGCACCGCTCTCCTGACGGGTCCTGCGCTGCGAGCCGGTCACGCGCGGCCCTTCAGCTCCAGCGCCCGGCGGTACAACGCCTTGCGATTGAGGCCGAGCGACTTGGAGACCTCGGACGCCGCGTCGGCCGGGCCCATGCGCTCCAGGGCGTCGGTGAGGGCGGTATCGGCGTCGGCCTCGGTGGCGACGGCCTCCTCGCTGGCCCCGACCACGACCACGATCTCGCCCTTGGGGGTCTCAAGCCGGGGATCAGCGATCAGGGCGTCCAGCGGGCCGCGGACGCACTCCTCGTACAGCTTGGTCATCTCGCGGGCGACGGCGGCGGGGCGGTCGCCGCCGAAGACCGAGGCCATGTCGGTCAGGCTGGCGCGCAGGCGCGGGCCGGTCTCGAAGAAGATCAGGGTGGCGCGCGTGGGGCGCAGCTCCTCGAACATGGTCTTGCGCCCCGCCGACTTGTGCGGCGTAAAGCCCGCGAACAGGAAGCGGTCGGACGGCAGGCCCGCCAGCGTCAGCGCCGCCAGCGCGCTGGAGGGGCCGGGGATAGGGTGGACCTTGAAGCCCGCCGCGATGGCGTCGACCGCCAGCCGGTATCCGGGGTCCGAGACCAGAGGCGTGCCGGCGTCGGAGACGAGGGCCACGACCTGCCCCGAATTCAGCGCCCCGATCACCTTGGGCCGGACATTCTCGCCGATATGGTCGTCGTAGCGGACCAGCTTCTTGGAGATGCCATAGGCCGCCAGCAGCTTGGCCGAGACGCGGGTGTCTTCGGCCAGCACCACGTCGGCGGCGGCCAGCACGTCGAGCGCCCGCAGGGTTATGTCGCGCAGGTTCCCGATCGGCGTCGCCACCAGATAGAGGCCGGGGGTCACGGGACGGGGGGGCGGAGCGATCATCGGGGGCAGGGTGGCGGGTTTGCCCTGCCCGTCAAGTTGGTCGGTCAAACCACCAACTCGGCGATCACTCGGTCCAGCACCAGCCGACCGGCCGGCGTGGCGCGGATGGCGCGCTCGTCAATGTCGATCAACCCCATGGCGACGAGGGCCGCGACCTTTGGATGGCCGGCCGCGAGGCCGAGCGCCGCGATCTGCGCCAGCGGCACGCCCTCGGCGATCCGCAGGCCCAGGAGCAGCCGCTCCTCGGCGGCGGCGACCGGATCCAGCGGCTCGGTCTCGTCCCAGCCAACGCCGCTCGCGCCCACGCGCGCGATATAGTCGCCGATGGCCCTCGCCGCGCGTGTGGCCGTGCGGACGCCCGCCAGCACCGCCCGCCCGTGGGCGCCGGGACCCACGCCCAGGTATTCTGCCCCGCGCCAGATGACGAGGTTGTGCGCCGAGCGGGCGGCCTCGCCCCGGGCGTGGTTGGAAACCTCGTAGGCATTGAAACCCGAAGCCTCAAGCACGGCCTGGCTGGCGTCGTAGAGGTCCGCGGCGGTATCGCCCTGCGGCGGGGCCCAGGCGCCGCGGCCCACCGCGCGGCCGAAGGCGGTGCCTGGCTCGATGGTGAGCTGGTAAGGCGAGACATGCTCGGGCCCCATCGTCAGGGCGTCTGTCAGCTCGGCGGCCCAGGCGGCGGGCGTCTGGCCGGGGCGGGCGTAGATCAGGTCGATGGACAGGCGCGGGAAGGCGGCCCTCGCCGTTTCGGCCGCCCGGCGCGCTTCGGCGGCGGAGTGGTTCCGGCCCAGGAAGGTCAAGGCCTCGTCATCGAGCGACTGGACGCCCAGGGACAGGCGCTGGACCCCGGCGTCGGCGAAGGCCCGAAAGCGGGCGGCCTCCGCATCGGTAGGGTTGGCCTCCAGGGTGACCTCGACCTCGCCCGTCGTCGGGAACAGCCGCCGCGCCGCCTCGACCAACCGGCCAAGCGCGTCGGGATCCATCAGCGAGGGCGTGCCGCCGCCGAAGAAGATGGAGACCAGCCGCCGCGGTCCGATCCGGACGGCCTGCGCCTCAAGGTCGGCGACGATGGCGGCGGCCAGCGCGGCCTTTTCGTCCGTGCGGCCTCGATCACGGACCACGTTGAAGTCGCAGTAAGGGCAGATGCGGGCGCAGTAGGGCCAGTGGACGTAGACCGCGATCGGGGCCGGCTCAGCCAAACAGGGCCGCCTTCAACACTTCGAAGGCGCGCGCGCGATGGCTCATGGCGTCCTTGGCGGCGGGGTCCAGTTCGCCAAAGGTCTCGGTCCCGCCCTCGGGGACGAAGATCGGGTCGTAGCCGAAGCCGCGGTCTCCACGGCCGGGGAAGACCAGGGTCCCGTCAATTCGCCCCTCGACCACCACGGCGGGGCCGTTGGGCCAGGCCAGGGCCAGGGCGCAGGTGAACCAGGCGGCGCGGTCGTCGGACCGGACCTCGACCAGCCGCGCCTCGACCTTCTTCATGGCGACGGAGAAGTCCTTCTCGGGCCCCGCCCAACGGGCCGAGAAGATTCCCGGCGCCCCGTCCAGTCCCCGCACCGACAGGCCCGAGTCATCCGCCAGCGCGGGGAGGCCCGACACGTCAGCGGCGGCGCGGGCCTTTAGCAGGGCGTTGCCTGTAAAGGTCGCCTCGGTCTCGTGCGGTTCCGCCAAGCCGAGCGCGGAAGCGGGGATCACCTCGAAGCGTCCCTCCAACAGGGCCGCGATCTCACGCGCCTTGCCCGGATTGTGGGTGGCGGCGACCAGC
>JANNVY010000323.1:0-6790 GCA_031408375.1 Pseudomonadota bacterium
GTGTTCAACACCATCGGCTGGGCCTCGGTGATCACCGGCGGGGTGCTGCTGCTGCTCTCACCCATCCTCAAGAAGATGATGGCGGGCGTCAGATAGAACTGCGTTTTCCCAAGGCGTCCAAAGGCTTGACCTGGACATGACTTAGGGTCGCTCACCCAGGGTTACTGCTTGTAAACCCACATTTCGCGTGGTCCTATCCGCGCCAATTGGGGGACGGTCGGGGGCCATTGCGCCATCGCCGCCTTGGGAAACGCGAAGGTCGCGCATGAATATCGTCATTATGCTGGGGATCGTGGTCACTTTGGCCACCGGCATTCCCGTTCTGATTCAGCTCCTTAAGAACCACCCGAAAGGGCTGATAATCCTGTTCTTCGCCGAGATGTGGGAGCGCTTCTCCTACTATGGCATGCGCGGGATCCTGATCTTCTACCTGACGCAGCACTTCCTCTTCGACGACAAGCTGTCGGGATCGATCTACGGGTCCTACACGTCGCTCGTCTATCTGCTGCCCCTGATCGGCGGCGTCATCGCCGACCGCTTCATCGGGACGCGAAAGGCTGTCGTCTTTGGCGCCATCCTTCTGGTCGCGGGCCACGGCATGATGGCCTATGAGGGCAGGGAAACCACCCAGACCCTCACCTATGCCGGCCAGACCTATGCCGTTCAGGCCGAAGGTCGTGGCGCGGCTCGCGAGGTTCGCCTGATCGCCGACGGCAAGCCCTATGCCTTCATCGGCAGCGAGAAGGGGCTGGAGATGCAAAATCTCCCGGCCGACTCTGCCCTGCCGCAGGTCATTCCGGCGGGCCAGTACACCATGCAGGAAACCCGTGACGAGACGGGCATCAACGTCTTCTACCTGGCGCTGTCGCTGATCATCATGGGCGTCGGCTATCTCAAGCCGAACATCTCCACCATCGTGGGTCAGCTCTATCCGCAGGGCGATATCCGGCGCGATTCCGGCTTCACCCTCTACTACTACGGGGTCAACCTCGGGGCCTTCTGGGCCTCGGTGCTGTGCGGCTACCTCGGCCAGACCTATGGCTGGGCCTGGGGCTTCGGCCTCGCCGGCATCGGAATGCTCCTCGGCCTGATTGTCTTCATCATCGGCAAGCCGCTGTTGCAGGGCAAGGGCGAGCCGCCCAACCCTGAAAGCATCAAGAAGCCGTTCCTGGGACCGATCAATCAGGAATGGACCATCTACCTGACCGGCCTGCTCGGCGTCGGCGCCGTGTGGTTCCTCGTCCAGAACAACGACATGGTCGGCATCGCGCTCTCCATCGGCATCCTGGTGTCGCTGGCGGCGGTGCTCTTCATCCTGATGTTCGTCTGCAAGAACTGGGTCGAGCGCCAGCGCATGATGCTGGCCATGGTGCTGATCTTCGGCGCGGTGGTGTTCTTCACTCTGTTCGAACAAGCCGGCACCTCGCTCAACCTGTTCGCGGACCGCAACGTCGATCTGAACCTGACAAGCCAGGCCATGACGATGTTCGGGGTTGTATTCGGCACGCCGGATCAGCTCGCGGCTGCGGGCATCACCTCGACGCCGATGTGGGTCGACACCACGGTCACGGCGGCCCAGACCCAATCCTTCAACGCCGGCTTCATCCTCATCTTCGCGCCCATCTTCGCGGCGATGTGGGCGGGCCTGGCCAAGGTCAAGAAGGACCCCAACCCGACCCTGAAGTTCGGCCTCGGCCTGATTCAGGTCGGCCTGGGCTTCCTGGTCGTGTGCTACGGCGCGTTGATGCCCGGCGTGGTCAACACGGCCTTCCAGATGCCCATTCTGTTCCTGGGTCTGCTCTACCTGCTGCACACCACCGGTGAACTGTTCCTGTCGCCCGTGGGCCTGTCGGAGATCACCAAGCTTTCGGTGCCTTCGGTGGTCAGCTTCATGATGGCCGTGTGGTTCCTGTCCTCCTCCATCGCCCAGTTCGTCGGCGGCAAGATCGCCGGCCTGATGGGAACGGAAACGGTCGGCGGCCAGGTGCTCGATCCCAGCGGCGCGCTGCAAACCTCGCTGGACGGTTTCTCGAAGCTGGGCTGGGTCGGCGTCGCGGTCGGGGTGTTCTTCATCCTGATCAGTTTCCTTATCAAAGGCTGGGCGCATGACGATGCCCCGGGGTCCAACCACCCGGGCCCTGACGCCACCGACCGTGGCCAGGAAGACCGCAACGCGGCCAACCCGGCTCCGTCCGCGCCGCACCACTAGGCGGACCGAACCAGACAAGACGGCGAAGGGCGGCGCGAGAGCGCCGCCCTTTTTCGTACCGGAGCAGGTCTGGGAACGGCCGCAAACGAAAAGGGAGCGCCCTGCGGCGCTCCCTTCCGACCGTTCGGGACTGAGGGAGGAGGGCTACCCCCAGGTGCGACGGATGCGGAAATAGATGAAGGGGTCGAAGTTGAGCTTGCGCTCCTCGCGGAACACCAACGGAGTGTTGTCCCGCAGGCCGGAGTAGACGTCCCGGTCGCGGATGAAGTCGCGGCCCGCCAGGTTCTGCAGCTCCACCCGCACAGACAGCTTGGGCTGCGGCTTCCACTCAGCCCAGAGCCGGTACCAGGTCTGCAGCTCAATGCGCTCGATCTGGTCGATGCCGTAGTAGCGCTCGGTGAAGCCCAGGAAGGCGTCGGCGCCCCAGTTCACGCGCCAGGCGGGGATGTCCTGCGAGAAAGTGACCTCGCCGCTGAACGGGTTCTGGCCCGAGATCCGGCGCGCAACCCCCGTGGTCGGGTCGATGACTTCGGACTGACGCCAGGAGCCGTTGAAGTTCAGCAGGCCGCCCTTCACCTTCAGCCGGTCCAGCGGCAGGGTCAGGTTGACCGAGAACTGGGTGCTCTCGCCCTCGTCGATGTTGCCGACGCCTGAGAAGAAAACGCATAACGGCGAGGTGGGGTCCGGCACGCCCGCGACCAGGGGACAGGTGGTCAGGTCGATTACCGGGATGCGGTCCACCACGTCCTCGATCTGGGAGTGCTGGGCCGTGAGGATCAGGGCGCCCTTGCCCCAGAACCGCCGCTCGTAGGCTGCCTCATAGGTCCAGGCCTGGAACGGTCGAAGGTCGGCGTTGCCGCCGGTGATCACGCCGGTGCTGAGCTGGGCGGACGAGACGAAGTCGCCAAAGTTCAGCTGGCCGACCTCGCGCTCGATGCGGAAGCGGAATTGGTTGGATTCGTTCGGAGCGTAGGTCACGAACAGGCGGGGCTTGGGATAGACAAAGGTCTCTTCCAGATCGGTGTCGCCGGTCTGGGTGAGCATCGAATATTCGATCTTCGAGCCGGCCTCGACGGTCAGGGTCGAGAACGGCCGCCAGGTGACCGTGGCGAAGGCTTCGGCCCGGGTCTCTTCGACCAGCACGCTCGCGGCGGGCAGGGGGATCGGCGCGCCGTTAAAGATGAACCCGGTTTCGCGGTCGAGGAAGTTGTAGGCCGCCTCGGCGCCGTACTCGATCTGGAAGGTCTCGGACTTGGCCCAGCGCATCTTGCCGCGCACGATGCTCTCGCCGGTCACCGACCCCTGGGTGAACACCAGGGTGTCGAAGGCGTCCTCATAGGCCGAGGTAAAGTCGGAATCGCGCCAGGTCTGAAGCGCCAGCAGTTCGAGGGTGGTGCGCGGCCCGAGTGGCCGCGACCACTGCACGCCGGCCTCGCCCTGGAAGTTCAGGTTGAAGTCATCCTCGACGTGGAACGCGAACGGAGCCGGGAAGGTGGTCTCGTCGTCCAGCTCCCAGGCGTACTCCTCGAACTTGGCGGCGGCGTTGACGCGGAACTTGCCGCCCAGCAGCGGCGACTCGAAGCTGGCCTTGGTATCGATACCCCTGCCGCCGGCGGTTTCGTCGGCGTAGGCCCGCTCGATCAGGTTGCCGGCTGGGTCGAACACCCGCCGCGGACCCTCGCCCGCCCCGTCGTCGACGAAGTTGTAGACCAGGACCGAGCCTTCAACGAACCGGCCGTCCCAGCGGCGCGAGCCCTCAAGCCTCATCGCGGGGCTGGCGCGGCCGTCGCCATAGATGCCGCTTGCGACCGCCCACAGCGCCTGCTGCGACGCATCGGTCTTGCGCACGACGTTCACCAGGACCGTCTGGCCCTGCATATCGATGCCCGAAGCTCCGCCCCGGATCAGTTCGATCCGTTCGACGGTGGTGGCCGGGATGCGCCGAAGCACGGCTTCCAGCGGGTCGCTTTTGCTGGCCGGCCGCTGGCCGTCGATCAGGACATTGCCCGCGGCACCTGCGAAGCCGCGCACGCTGTCGCCACCGCTGAACTGGAAGCCGGGCACCCGTTCGATCATGTCCATGGCGGACTGCGGCTGGGCGCTGGCGAAGAATTCCGGAGGGTAGGTGATGACGCCTTCGGCGGGCGCCGCCGCCTCGGCCGGGGCTGCCGCCGGCGCTGTCGCCTGGGCTGCATCCTGAGCGCTGGCGCTCGTCGCCGCAGCGGCGGCCGCGATGGCCGCCGTGATTCCCGCCAATTTCATGTAGTCGTCCTCCCGCAATAAGGCCAAGGTGCGGGGACAGGCGTTAAAGCTCCAATTAAATACAGGAAAGGTAGGTTAAATTTCCGACACGTAACGATCGCTCACTTAGGCGGAAATTGGGCAATTCAGTGTTCGCCGAACACAATTGATCGCCTTGTCCAAGTCATCACAACGGTTCGAGCACTAAACCGGTCGAGCGCGCCAACTATACGCTGGTGCCGCCCACCGTGATCCCCGCGATCCTCAGCGAGGGCTGGCCGATGCCTACCGGCACGCCCTGGCCCGCCTTGCCGCATACGCCGATGCCGGGATCGAAAGCGAAGTCGTCGCCGATATCGGTGACGCGGGTCAGCACCGTTGGGCCGTCGCCGATCAGGGTGGCGCCCTTCACCGGCGCGCCGATCTTGCCGTCCTCGATCATGTAGGCCTCGGTGCACTGGAACACGAATTTGCCGTTGGTGATGTCCACCTGGCCCCCGCCGAAGTTCACGGCGTAGAGGCCGCGCTTGGTCTTGCGGATCATGTCCTCCAGCTTGCCCTGGCCGCCCTCCATGTAGGTGTTGGTCATCCGCGGCATGGGCATGTGGGCGAAGGACTGGCGCCGGCCGTTGCCGGTGGGCGCCATGCCCATCAGGCGCGCGCTCATCCGGTCGTGCATGTAGCCCACTAGGATGCCGTCCTCGATCAGCACCGTGCGGCCGGTCGGGGTGCCTTCGTCGTCGACACTGAGCGAGCCGCGGCGACCCTGGATCGAGCCCTCGTCCACGACGGTGACACCGGGCGCGGCGACGCGCTCGCCCATGCGGCCGGCGAACGCCGACGAGCCCTTGCGGTTGAAGTCGCCTTCCAGTCCGTGTCCCACCGCCTCGTGCAGCAGCACGCCGGGCCAGCCCGGGCCGAGCACCACGTCCATCTCGCCGGCGGGCGCGGGGATGGCGTCGAGGTTCACAAGGGCCTGGCGCAGGGCGTCGTCGGTGAAGCCCTTCCACTTGTCCTCGGTGATCCAGGCCTCGAAGCCGCCACGGCCGCCGCCGCCGGCGTGGGCCGACTCACGCTTGCCGTCGCGCTCGACCGTGACCGAGACGTTCAGCCGCACCAACGGCCGTACGTCGCGCACCAGCCGGCCGTCGGCGCGCAGGATCTCCACCACCCGGCGCTCCCCGGCCAGGGTCGCCGACACCTGCACCACGCGCGGGTCGATCGAGCGGGCGTAGTCATCGATGGTCCGCAGGAGCTCGATCTTGTCACTGAAGGCGGGTGAGGCGAGGGGATCGTCCTCGCCGTAGTACTTGCGGTTGGTGGCGCGGGGGCCCTCGGCGTTGACCCCGGCGTAGCCGCGCTTTGCCAACGCCGCTGAGTCGGCGGCCCGGCCGATGGCGGCCTCGGAGATTTCGTTGGCGTGGGAATAGCCGGCGGTCTCGCCCGCGACGACGCGCAGGCCGAATCCCTCATTCGCGTCATAGGCGGCCGACTTCAGCCGCCCATCGTCGAAAACAAGCGATTCGCTTTCCGAGTTTTCGACGAACAACTCTCCGTCGTCGGCGCCCGCAACGGCTTGACCCAGAAGGGCTAGCGCCCGTTCGCGCTCAACGCCGGCGGCGTCCAGCAGGGAAGGGGCGGAGAGCATGGCGTTCATGGGAAACAGGTCCGGTGGGGAGGGTGGTCGCGGCGTCGGTTCAACATAGGGTGGCGAAGCGGCTTGCGAAACCAGCGGCTTAATCGAGCGTGTCGCTTGGCAAGGCGGCGGCGGGGCGATATGCACGCGCCAGAAACGAACCAGTGCCGTCGGTTTCGCGCCTTGCGGAGCCTGCGGACTTGTCCCTCAGGGGTCTGCCCCCTCGGGATTTGGACTGAGCAGCACATGAGGATTTGGCGGATGGGGATCGGGAGGCTGGCGACCACCGGCATGGCCGCGCTTGGCGTAGCGATGTTCAGCGCCACGGCCTGGGCGGAGGACCTGATGGGTCAGCCGACGCCCGGCGGCTTGGGCCTGCAACCGGCGGCATCTTCGCTGAAGGCGGACGCCATCGCATTTCACGACTACATCCTGTTGCCGATCATCGTCGGCATCTCGGTACTGGTGCTGGCCCTGCTGTTGTGGGTGATAATTCGCTACAACAAGCGCGCGAATCCTACCCCTGCCCGCTGGAGCCACAACACCCCGATCGAGATCATCTGGACCGTCGTCCCGGTCCTGATCCTGGTGTTCATTTCGATCTTTTCGTTCCGGCTACTCTACGCCTATCACGACATGCCCAAGCCGGATCTGACCGTGAAGATGACGGGCAACCAGTGGAACTGGACCTACGCCTATCCCGA
>JANNVY010000324.1:0-2022 GCA_031408375.1 Pseudomonadota bacterium
GCGACCTGCGCGTGGTCGACTGCAACGGCGCGGTGCTGGCGCCCGGCCTGATCGACCTGCGGGTGAAGTCGGGAGAGCCCGGCGCCGAGCACAAGGAAACCCTGGCCTCGGTCAGCAGGGCGGCGGCCGCCGGCGGCGTCACCACCATCGTGCTGCAGCCCGACACCAATCCCCCGGTCGACGAGCCGGCCATGGTCGACTTCATCCTGCGCCGGGCGCGCGATCTCGAGCTGATCAACGTCCACGTCGCCGGCGCCGCCACCAAGGGCCTGACCGGTGAGCGCATGGCCGAGATCGGCCTGATGGATGAGGCCGGCGCGATCTATTTCACCGACGTCGACCACTCGATCGTCAATTCCAAGGTCATGCGGCGGGTGCTGTCCTACGCTGGCGGCTTCAACGCCCTGGTCTCCCACCGCCCCGCCGATCCCTGGCTCAGCGAAGGCGCCGCCGCCACCGAGGGCGAACTGGCCGCACGGCTGGGCCTGCCGTCCGCCCCCGCCATCGCCGAGCGCATCATGTTGGAGCGCGACCTGGCCCTGGTCGAGCTGACCGGCGCGCGCTTCCTGGTCGACCAGATCTCCACCGCCGATGCGCTCGACGCGCTTCGCCGCGCCAAGGACAAGGGCCTGGAGGTCTCGGCCTCCTGCTCGATCAACCACCTGACGTTCAATGAGCTCGACGTCGGCGACTACCGCACCTTCTACCGCCTGGACCCGCCTTTGCGCTCCGAACGCGATCGCCAGGCCCTGATCGACGCGGTGGCTGACGGCCTGATCGACGTCATCGTCTCCGCCCATGCGCCCGCCCCCGCCGAGGACAAGCGCCGTCCCTTTAGCGAAGCGACGCCCGGCGCCGTGGGACTGGAGACCCTGCTGCCCGCCTTGCTCTCGCTGCACCACGACGGCGGCCACGACCTTGTGGATCTGATCAAGGCGGTGACCCTGGGCCCGGCCCAGCTGCTCGGCCTGCCCGGCGGTCGCATCGCGCCGGGCGCGCCGGCCGACATCGTGCTGGTCGACATTGACGCCCCGATCCAGGTCGACGCCGAGCGCCTGCATTCGAAATCGAAAAATTCGCCCTTCGACGGCCGAAGGCTGCAGGGCGAGGTCTTGCTCACGATGGTCGAAGGCCGCATCGTCCACCAAGCGCCGCAGTAGGGGCCTGGACGTGAACCCGGACTACATCACCTGGATCATCGCGGTCGTCGGCGGCTACCTCGTCGGCTCGATCCCGTTCGGGGTCCTCGTGTCGAAACTGGCCGGCGCCGAGGATCCGCGCCAGGTCGGCTCGGGCAACATCGGCGCGACAAACGTCCTGCGCACTGGCCGCAAGGATCTGGCGGCGATGACCCTGCTGGGCGACGCAGGCAAGGGCGCCGTGGTGGTTCTGCTGGCCCGGTTCATCACCCACGACGACTGGATCACCGCCGTGGCCGGGGGCGCGTCATTCATCGGCCACCTCTTCCCGGTCTGGCTCAAGTTCAAGGGCGGCAAGGGCGTGGCGACCGGCGCCGGCCTGCTGCTCAGCGCCTGCTGGCCCGCGGGCCTGCTCTGCGCCGTGGCCTGGCTGGCCACCGCCTTCGTCTTCCGCATTTCGTCGCTGGCGGCGCTGGTCGCCTGTGCCTTGGCGCCGCTGTTCGTCCTGCTGACCGACCAGCCGCGCGCCATGATGTATCTCGCCCTGTTCATCGCCGTGCTGGTCTTCGCCCGCCACCACGAGAACATCACCCGCCTGCTCAAGGGCCAAGAGCCGAGGATCGGCGGCGCGAAAGCGTGAGCGCCCCGCTCTCCGATCAAGAGCGCCGCGACCGCCTGCGCCTGGCGCGCACAAAGCGGGTCGGCCCGGTCGCCTTCAAGGAACTGCTGCGCCGCTATCGCTCGGCCGGCGCCGTGCTCGAAGCCCTGCCCGACATCGCCCGGCGCGGCGGCGGATCGGTCAAGGCCGCTGCCGTCGACGAGATTGACCGCGAACTGGCCGCGGGGAGCGCCCTGGGGGCCGCCCTGACCGTCTGGGGCGACC
>JANNVY010000325.1:0-4179 GCA_031408375.1 Pseudomonadota bacterium
TTTGGGCTGTTTGGGCCATGTTTTGACCCTGCGGCGGTTATGGACAGGGCCGTTTTCGCTTCGCGGGTTTGGCCCCAGGCGTCGACGGGCACGGCGTCGAAGGGGATTGGCATCCGAGCCGGCCCCCGCTTGTAGGATCCAAGCCGCTCGGCCACCCGGGCCGAGGGCGTATTGTCCGGATCGACGCAGTGGATCACCTCGGTCCAGCCGAGGTTGTCGAAGGCCCAGTCGATAGCCGCCGCCGCGCCTTCGGTGGCGTAGCCCTGGCCCCAGGCGGCGCGTGAGAGGCCCCAGCCGACTTCAGTCCCCGGCCAGCCATGCGGAGTCCACGGGCCCAGCCGCCCGACCCAGGCGCCGGTCTCTTTCTCGACCACCGAGAACATGGCCCAGCCGTGCAGGGTCCAGGACCCCGCCATGCCCATCAGACTGCGCCAGACCTGCGACGGCGCCTGGATGCCGCCGATGAAGCGGGAGGCCTCTTCGTCGGCCATCATCGCGCACCAGGGTTCGAAGTCCGCGAGCGCCGTGGGGCGCAGGATCAGGCGGTCGGTTTCGAGGATGGGTCCGGGGGCTATGCTCATGGCCAAGCTGTTGCCGGATCGTTGCCGGGTTCGCAAGACTGCCGCGACCAGCGTCCGACTTTCCGAGCCCGCTTGCGCATTGTGCGAACTCTGACAGTTTCGCCCCCATGGGGCTCAACCTGCCACGGGCTGGCGAAATCATCGACTTGAAGGATCAGGCCGCGTCCGCTTCGGGCAGCCTGCAGCGCGTCTACGCCTATCCCGGCCGCGACGACCTGCTGATCAAGGTGGTGCGCAAGAACTTCGCGGAGTCGAAGTGGACCGGTTGGCGCGGCTGGCTCAAGCGGCGGCGGCGGCTGGGCGTGCTGACCAGCGCCCTGCGCACGATCACCGAGCACCTGGCCATGCGCAACGCCGGGCTTTTCCCCGGCCGGCATCTGCAGGAATTCGTCGCCGTGGTCGAAACCAGCGAAGGGATCGGCGTCGTCGTGCGGGCCCTGCGCGGCCGTGACGGCGGCTATGCGCCGACACTCAGGACCCTGCTCGAACAAGGCCGCTTCACCCGCGAGACCCAGTCCCTGCTCGACGAGTTCGCCGACTGGCTGATCGGTTCGCCCCTGATCGTCGGCGACCTGCACATCGGCAATATAGTGCTGGCCCATGACGAGGAGCACGGCGAGCGCCTGGTGCTGGTCGACGGCATGGGCGAGAAGAACCTGATCCCGCTGAATACCTTCTTCCCCGACCTCAACCGGGCCAATACCCGCGACCGCCTGCGGCGCATGCGACGAGTGATCGCGCGCCGCCTCGCGGCGGCCGACCGGGCGGCCCCTCCGGCGCCGGCGCGCGTGTCTTAGGATCTAGAGGTAGAGCAGGGCCTCGGGCGCACCGGAATATCTGGCCTTGTATTGGTCGGCGGCCGGGTCTGAGTCCTCTTCGCCGGCCGCTATCATGCCCAGGGCCCAGACGCCGTCCTTCCTGACAAACAGGACGTCGACCGGTTCGTATTCATCGCTGCCGCTCCGGGCGCGCGGCGTGGCGATCAGCCGGGCGTAGTCGCAGGCGGTCTCCAGCCGGTTGACAACGAACTCCACCGGCTTGCCGGTCATCGCCTCGATCCTCGGGCGCAAGGCGTCGAGGATGGCTGCCCGCTCGGCCGAACCGGCGGCCGGCGAAGCGAGCACGCAGCTTGCGGGCTGGGTCGTCGCCTGCGAGGGCGTCGGCGTATCCTTGGCACCCGGTGCGTTGCAGGCCCCCAGAGCAAGCACGGCTGCCAGGGCGCCGGCGTGGGGCGACAGGCGGGACATGGCGCGACCTCCGTTTCGGGAAGCGACGTTATGGAAGGCGGCCCGTCCGGTCAAACCGGCCGAGTCACTCCTCCGCCCCGGCCCCCGCCGCGCAGCCAGGGACGGAATGACCGGTCTGGCCGCAAGGTCCGTCCAGCTTACCGGCCTCGATATCGGCCATCATGGTCTCGAAATACCTGAGGTTATCGGCCTTGGAGCCAACTTCTTCCACATTGGCTGCGGACCAGTCGACGTCCTTCATCGCCGCGAAGTACTTGCGCGCGGTTTCGGCGTCGCCCCCCCTGCGCGTGTAGTAGCCGACCAGATAGGTCGTCTCGAGGCGCGCCTGAGGGTTCAGGTCGGTCCGGGCGAGCCGGGCGAGCAACAGGGGCAGCGCCCTGGCGCGGTGGCTGTCGCCCTCCGCCGCCGTCTCCGACCAGTAGGCGCGCATACGGTAGAACCGGGACCAGAAGTCGTCGTCCATCCCGCGTTCGCGGTAGATGGCTTCCATCCGGTCGCGCAGGGCCTTCGCGTCCAGCCGCTCAAGATTGGCGGGGTTGGCCTTCAACCATGCGGCCACGCGATCGCGCGTTCCTGGAGATATGGCCTCGAAGTCAGCGGCGTGGCTGACAAAGCCGGACTTCGGGCAGCGCCAGATCATGGAGTCATCCACGAAGGGGTGGAACACCATGTCGAACCGTGAGGGGTACTGGTAGACGTAGCTGCCCCAGCTTCCCAGCTGCTGCACCGTGCACGTCGCGCCAGGCGCGAACGGATCCGGCTCGCGGCTTTCCATATAGGTGATCGCCATGGCCGACCCGGCCAGGCTCCACGCCGCCAGGATGATCGCCAGTGTGCGCATGATCCCGCCTCCTCCGATTCCCGATCACCAAGGTAGAGCCGCGAAGGTGGCGGAAGGTGGGCGACGGCGGATCGGAACGAACGATGGACCCCGGGAGCTGACACGCCCCGCGAGGCCGGTGGTCGTCCCGTTGAGCGCTTGCGGGAGGTGTCTGTCCCCAGCCCGGAACCCTACGCCAGTGACGGTTCGATCTGCTTGCAGGCTTCGAGCAGGCCCTGAACCGAGGCGATGGACTTGGCGAACATGTCCTTTTCAGCGTCATCCATGGGGAACTCGATGATGCGTTCGATGCCGCCGGCGCCGATGACGCAGGGCACGCCCACATACATGCCGTCGATGCCGTACTGGCCGTCGACCCAGGCGGCGCAGGCCAGGACGCGCTTCTTGTCCTTGAGGAACGACTTGGCCATGGCGATGGCGCTTTCGGCCGGCGCGATGAAGGCCGAGCCGGTCTTCAGCAGGGCGACGATCTCGCCGCCGCCACCGCGCGTGCGCTTGACGATGGCGTCCAGCTCGTCCTGCGACAGCTGGCCCTGTTTGACCAGTTCCGGCAGCGGCAGGCCGCCGACCGTCGAGTAACGCACCATCGGCACCATGTCGTCGCCGTGGCCGCCGAGCGTCCAGGCGCGCACGTCCTCGACCGAGACGCCCAGGCGCTCGGACAGGAACAGGCCGAAGCGGGCCGAATCCAGCACCCCGGCCATGCCCACCACCATGTTGTGCGGCAGGCCCGAGAATTCGCGCAGCGCCCAGACCATGGCGTCCAGCGGGTTGGTGATGCAGATCACGAAGGCGTTGGGCGCGTATTTCTTGATGCCGTCGCCCACGGCCTTCATCACCTTCAGATTGATCGAGACCAGGTCGTCGCGGCTCATGCCCGGCTTGCGCGGCACGCCGGCAGTGACGATGCAGACGTCGGCGCCGGCGATGTCGGCGTAGTCGTTGGCGCCCTTCAGGTTCGAATCCTTGCCGAACACGGTCGAGGACTGGGCGATGTCGAGCGCCTTGCCCTGGGGCGTGCCCTCGGCGATGTCGAACAGGACCACGTCGCCCAGTTCTTCCCGCGCGCAGACGTGGGCCAGGGTGCCCCCGATCATGCCCGAACCGATAAGTGCGATCTTGGCGCGCGCCATGGGGTGGTCTCCGAAGTCTGTGCGTTGGGGGAGGAAAACTCGCGCTGGCCTCTAGACCCGCCAAGCCTGTGGGGCAAGGGCGGGTTTCCCCTATGCGATGAACCGGGCCAGCAACTTCAGGAACTCGCCGGGCTCTTCCATGTACGGATAGTGACCCGTATCGCCCATGATGACGCGCCGGGCGCCGGGGATCAGCGCCGCCAGCGCCCCGGCCTGCGCCTGCAGGTCCGGCATGTCGGCTTCACCTGTGATGATCAGCACCGGGACCTTGATTTCCGACAGGCGCGACCAGGCGACCGGCCCGCTCAGCACGCCGTTGCCGGCGGTCAGGTTTCCACGGTGATCCTTGAGAATGGCGGCGAAGCGGGCGCGGGCGG
>JANNVY010000326.1:0-7048 GCA_031408375.1 Pseudomonadota bacterium
GGAGTCTGGAGGCCGCTGGACAAGGGTTCCTCGTCGCCTCGGCCGACACTCACGGCCACCTCATCCTCCCCGCACTCCTCCTCTACTTCGCCCTCGTCTTCTGGACCCTCGGCTATGACACCATCTATGCCCTGCAGGACATCGAGGACGACGCGCTGGCGGGCGTGAAGTCCTCCGCCCGGCGACTGGGCGGCAAGACGCCGCTGGGCGTGCTCATCTTCTATGTCACCGCCGTGTTCCTGGCCTTGGGGGCCTGGGCGGCGGCGGGGCTGGGGCCGCTGTTTTTCCCGCCCTTCGCCCTGTTCGCGGCGCATTTGTCCAATCAGGTCCGCAGCCTGAAACTGAACGACCCGGCCCTGGCGCTGAAGCTGTTCAAGTCGAATCGCCAGGCGGGGCTATTGTTGTTCGTGGCCTTCGCGGCGGGTTTGTGGAGATGACGATGTCGAGGTTCCGGATCGTGTCGGCCAGCGCGCTCGTGGCGACGCTCGCCCTGTCGGGCTGCAACAAGCCGGACGAGGCGGCGGTCAGGCACGCGCCGCCGGTGATCGAGGCCGCACCTCCGGTCGCGGCGGCCGGCGCATCGCCGATGAGCTACGCCCAGAAGACCGACGCCGCGGAAGTGACGCTCAAGCTGCCGCGCGCGATTGTCGCCCAGCCGGACCTGCACGCCCGCCTCTACGCCGACGGCGTGCGAGAACTGAACGCCTTCATCGAGGGCGCCGCCAACGAGCGCGCCGAGATGGAGGGCGAAGGCGCCCCGACGCAACCCTATGAGCGCACCATCACCTGGACGGTCGGCGCCGACACCACCAAGCTGCTCAGCCTCTCCAGCCTGCAGTCGGAATACACCGGCGGCGCCCACGGCAATGCGGCCTACGGTTCGGTGCTTTGGGACAAGGCGCTGAAGCGCCCCATCGCCCCGACCGGCCTGTTCGGCGCCAATGTCGACGCGGCCATGGACAAGGCGCTCTGCGACGCCCTGACCGCCGAGAAGAAGGCGCGCCTGGCCGAGACCTACACGCCGCCCGGCGCGGACTGGAACTGTCCGAAGTGGCGCGACACGCCCTTCGAGCTCGCCGCATCGACCGTCGCCGGCAAGGCCGGGGGCCTGCGGTTCCTAATCGGCCCCTACGTCGCCGGTTCCTATGCCGAGGGGACCTACGCGCCGGTCGTCCCCTTCAGCGCCTTCGCCCGCCACCTGAAGCCCGCCTACGCCGACGAGTTCGCGGGATCGCCGAGGCCGGCGCCCGCCACGGCGGCCCAGCCTTAGGAAAAGCAACGGCCGCCGAGGGGTGCGCCACGTTGGCTATTGCCGCCAATGCTCAGCCGTGCAAACTCCCTCATAGGGGGAGTTCACATGAAAATACGCGTTTTCGCGGCGATGACCGTCGCCGTGTCGTTCTGCGCGCTTTCTGCGGCGCACGCCGAACCGGAAGTCGCCGCACCAGCGTCCACCGACGCTGCGGCCCAACCCGCCAGCCCACCTGTCGCGGCCCCGGAAGCCGTCGCGCCGACGCCTGAAGCGGCGGCCGCGCCCACGGGCCCGGCCATCGCATCGGCCGGCATGCTCGTGGCGGTTCGCGTGACCCAGGACATGAGCTCAAACAAGAGCCACGTCGGAGACCGCTTCAGTTTCGTCCTGCACACCGACATTGTCGTCAATGGCCAGGTCCTGATCCCGGCCGGCACGCCCGGCGTGGGCGAAGTCGTCGACGCCGCGCCCGGAGGCATGGCCGGCAAGGGCGGCAAGCTGGTGTTGGCGGCCCGCTATCTCGAGTTCAACGGCCAACAGGTGCCCTTGCGGACGCTTCGCCTCAGCGGCGGCGGCGTCGATCGCAATGGCCTTGTGATGGGGCTCTCGATGGCCGGTGGCATCGGCGGCTCGGTCGCTGCCATGTTTATTCCCGGCGGCGAGGTCCTCGTGCCCATGGGCACGGTCGCAGAGGCCAAGCTCACCAATGCGTTTCCGGCAGGTTCGGCCCCGGCTCCGGCTCCGGCTCCGGCCCAGGAGACCGCCCCCGCGGCGGCGGCTCAACCGGAGACCAACCCAGTAGCACCCGGCGCCTAGGCCCCGGCTTTCAGATCCACCGTTCCAACCCCTTCCAATCGAGGCATTCCATGACGCTCAAGACCGCCCTGCTGGGCATCGCTCTCGCCTGCGCCTTCGCAGCCCAGGCGCCCGCCGCACTCGCCGCCCCCCAGGGCCCGCCGCCCGCCATCACGCAGTCGCAGACCGAGACGTCCGACCCGGCCACCGGCATGCTGGGTCAACCGCCGGAGGGCATGGCCCAGATTGTTGTCTTCCGTCCGTCGGCCTGGGGCGGCGGCGCTGTCGCCTTCACCGCGAAGGAAGGCGACCGCGATGTCTTCAAGCTCGGCAATGGCTCCTACACGATCATCTTCGCCACGCCTGGTCGTCACTCCTATTCGATCAAGTCCGAGACCACCGACACCCTGACCATGGAAGTCGATGCGGGCGAGACCTACTACGTGATCGAGACCCTTACCTCGGGTCTGCTGCTGTGGCGGCCTCACCTGAACCCGTCGGACGAAGCGGCCTTCCGCGCCAAGGTCGCCAAACTGCGGGTTTCGCAGTGGCGTCCCGCGGCCGAGGCCACGCCCGAAGCTACGCCTGCGGCCGAAACCGAGACCCCCGCGCCCGCAGGCTTCTGATACGGCAGGGCGGCTGGCCCTGCTGACCCTGATCGCGATCCGCCGGACGCCTTTGCGCCTCGGCGGGTCGCGTGACCAACATGACGAAGGCGCCCGATTTCATGAAAAAGACGGTCATCGCAACGTGCTGCGCCGCCTTGATGGTGGCCGGCTGCGCGACCAGGGCCGCCAATGTAACGGCCCAATACGTCACCCCGATCCAGTACTCGAACTACTCGTGCGAGCAGGTCCGCACCGAACTGGTCCAGATTTCCGCCCGGGTCCGCGAAGTCTCCGGCCAACAGGACCGAAAGGCCAGCAACGATGCGCTCGCTACAGGCGTGGGTATCGTGCTGTTCTGGCCGGCGCTGATCTTCCTGATGTCGGGAGATCATGCAGCCGAACTTTCAAATTTGAAGGGCCACTATGAGGCCCTCACGATCACGGCTCGCCAGAAGAACTGTGCCGTCGCCGCAGAGTTGGCTGCAGCGGGAGCCGGCTTCCAGTAGTCAGCCCCCCGGTGGCCGCTGAACGCCCCGGTTTTTGCCGGGGCGTTTTGCTATGTGCAGGGGATGACCACCACCCCAGCCGATTTCATCCACGCCAACACCCGCCTGCAACGCCCGCCCCACGTTCCGGAAATCGAACTCTGGCTGGCCGACGAGATCACCCCGATCTGGCGGATGACCGAGGAGGACCTCGGCCGCATGGGAATCCCGCCGCCGTTCTGGGCCTTCGCCTGGGCGGGCGGCCAGGGGGTGGCGCGGTGGATCCTGGACAATCCTCAGGAGGTTCGCGGCCGCGAGGTGCTGGACCTGGCGACGGGTTCGGGCCTGGTGGCGATCGCTGCCATGAAGGCCGGGGCGGCCTCGGCCCTGGGGGCCGACATCGATCCACTCTGCGCCGCCGCCGTCGCCCTGAACGCGGCAACCAATCGTGTGCGCGTCGCCTTCACCGGCGAAAACCTGCTGGAGGGCCCGCCGCCTGACGTCGAGGTGATCTGCGCCGGCGACATCTTCTACGAGAAGCCCGTGGCCGAACGGGCCCACGCCTGGCTGGAGCGGGCGCACCGGGCGGGAACCCGCGTGCTGCTGGGGGATCCGGGGCGCAGCTACTTCGACCGACGCGGGCTGATCCAGCTGGCGCAATACCAGGTCGAGACCACCCGTGAGCTGGAAGATGCAGCCGTGAAACGAACCGGTGTCTGGACCTTTGCCTGACTCCCGTAACACGGGTATATACCGGAACATACATCGAACAAAGCGAGGCTGAAATGCGTCAGGATGGCAAGATCGACTACGTGGAACTGCCCGGCGGAGACCTGGGCCAGGTCAAGGCGTTCTATGGCGAGGCGTTCGGTTGGCGTTTCGTCGACTACGGCCCGACCTATGCGGCTTTCGAGGAAGCGGGGCTGGACGGCGGCTTCGACGCCGACCCGGCCGCCGGCCTGACCCGTCCACTCGTGGTGCTCTATGCCGAGGACCTGGAAGCCATGGCCGCCCGGATCGGCGAGGCGGGCGGTGAGATCACCGTCCCCATCTTCAGCTTCCCCGGCGGTCGCCGTTTCCACTTCCGCGACCCCGCCGGCAACGAACTGGCGGTCTGGTCGGAGGGGTGACGCGAGCTCCCCTTCCGCTATACAGCGGCTGAAATCGGGGATGATCGATGGCGGCGGCGGGAAAGTCATGCGGGGGGTGCGGCGCGTGCTGCAAACTGGCCGAGATCGTGGAACTGAAGAAGCCCGCCCACGTCACCTGCGAGCATTATGTCGCCGCCCAGGGTTGCAGCATCTACGCTGACCGCCCCGGGGCCTGCCGCGTCTTCGAGTGCGGCTACCTGCAGAACCCCGAACTGGGCGACGAATGGCGGCCGGACCGGGCGGGCTTCATGCTCTATTTCGCGCCCGGCCCGCGTCTGGTGGCCGAGACCGACCTTGCGACCCCCGACACCTGGCGTCAGGAACCCTATCTGTCGCAATTGCGGGAATGGTCGCACCGCGACCGGCCTACGGTGATCGAAGTGGTTGTACGCGCCGGCGCCCGCCTGACCATGGTCTTCCCCGAAGGCGAGATCGAGCTGGGCGAGGACGAGGGCCTGCCGATCCGCTCGGGCTATCGCATGGAAGGGCCCCGCCGCGTCCCCTTCGCGGAGTTCGCGAAGGGATAGGGTCAGGCGTCCCGTGTAATCCAGGCGTCACGAACCCCAGCTAGAGCCTTCCGCCTACGGAGAGTGTCATGACGGCGAACGGCAAGTCCTGCGGAGATTGCGGCCTTTGCTGCAAGGTCATGGGCGTGGGCGAGCTGAACAAGGCGCCCGGCCAGTGGTGCGCCCACTTCCTCAAGGGCGGCGGCTGCGGCGTCTATCTTGACCGCCCGCCGTCGTGCCGCAGCTTCCATTGCGAGTGGCTGCTGTCCGACAAACTCGGCGACGAATGGAAGCCCGACAAGGCCCGCTTCGTCCTGTCGTGGGAGGAGGAGAAATCCAAGCTCTCCATCGTCTGCGACCCGGCCCAGCCGACGGCCTGGAAGCGCGAGCCATACCTTTCCCAGATCCGCGGCTGGGCGGCGCGCGGCAAGACGGACGGGACCGAGATCATGGTCTGCATCAACGACCGGCGCATCGTCATTTTCGACGACCGCGAGATCGATCTCGGGATCGTCAACCCCGACCACAAGGTGGTCTGCGGCTACGCGCGTCACGAGGGAGTCCTGACCCCGTTCGCCCTGGTGGTCAGCGACGAGGTGGCGGCGCAAACCTGAAGAAACCCTTCTCGCCTGCGAGAAGGAGGGAACCCACGCACCGGAGGCCGCAGGCCGCAGGTCCTTGCGTGGGGGTAGAGCCGGCGACTCGCACCAACCGGGGGGCCTCCTCCTGCGGCTCTTCCCCCCGCTATCCCTGCGCGCTTCGCGCTCCGGGGCGGGTCCCTGCCTTCTCGCCTGCGAGAAGGGGACTTGCACGCTTGCCCGCCGCGCCATTGCGCCCTCTACTCGCTCCCGACCTTCCGGGAGCCACCCCATGCGCCGCCGTACCTTCCTCGCCGCCCTCCCGGCCGCCGCCCTGCTGGCGCCGGTCGCAGCCCGCGCGGCAGCCACGGTCTATCCGGGCGTCAGCGGCGGAGACCGGATCGCCGGCGCCAATTTCGCCAGCCGCTCGGCTGTCTGGGGCGAGCATGGCGCCGCCGCCACCGCCCACCCCTTCGCCACGATGATCGCCATCGACACGCTCAGGCGGGGCGGCTCGGCCGTCGACGCCGCGATCGCGGCCAATGCGGCGTTGGGCTTCCTGGAGCCTACCGCCAACGGCATCGGCGGCGACTGTTTCGTCATGCTGTGGGACCCGGCGAAGAAGACCGTCGTCGGCCTGAACGGCTCGGGCCGCAGCCCGCGCGGCCTCAGCCTGGCGGAAGTGCGCCGCCGCGCGGTCAACAACCACATCCCCGCCTACGGCGCCGTCTCGGTCAGCGTGCCCGGCGCCGTCGACGCCTGGTGGGAGATGCACCAGCGCTACGGCAAGCTGCCCTGGGCCGAGGTGCTGGAGCCCGCCGCCAACCTGGCTGAGCGCGGCGTCCCCGTGCCCCAGGCCATCGCCTGGTATCTCAAGGCCAACATGGCCCGCTTCGCCGCGACTGCCGTACCGATCGAGGACAAGGCCAACGCGCTAGAGGTCTACACCCGCGACGGGCGTACCCCGGCCGAGGGCGAGATCTTCCGCAACCCCGACCTGGCCCGCACCCTGCGCGCCATCGGCCAGGGGGGACGTGACGCATTCTACGACGGGCCGCTGGCCGACCACATGGAGGCCTATTTCAGGCGTATCGGCGGCTGGATGACCCGTCGCGACCTGGCCGCCCACAAGGCCGAGTGGGTGCAGGCCATCGTCACCAACTATCGCGGCGTCGACGTCTGGGGCCTGCCGCCCAACAGCCAGGGCTTGTCGACGCTTCAGATCCTCAACGTGATGGAGCAGTTCGACCTCAAGGCCATGGGCTTCCAGTCCGCCGCCTCGATCCACCACCAGGCCGAGGCCAAGCGCCTGGCGTTCGAGGACCGCGCCCGCTACTTCGCCGACCCGGCCTTCGCCCGCACCCCGATCGAATACCTGAACTCCAAGGCCTACGCGGTCGAGCGCGCGAGGCTGATCCGCCCGGACAGGCTGATGGACCGGGTCATGCCGGGCGACGCGCCGCACCACGGCGACACCACCTATTTCACCACCGCCGACAAGGACGGGATGATGGTCTCGATCATCCAGTCCAACTATCGCGGCATGGGCTCGGGCCTGGTCCCCGATGGCCCGGACGGCTCAACGCTCGGCTTCATGTTCCAGGACCGGGGCGAGCTCTACGCCCTCTCCGATGGCCACCCCAACATCTACGCGCCGGGCAAGCGGCCCTTCC
>JANNVY010000327.1:0-5645 GCA_031408375.1 Pseudomonadota bacterium
CCCAGGCGTCGAAGTCGCGCCCCAGCACGGTCAGGGGCGCGCCCACCGCCTCGCCCCGCGCCTCAATGACAGCCAAAGCGGCCTCCGACTGGCGGCCGATGACGGCGGGGACGCCGGCGCGCAGGATGCCGGCCTTCTCGCTCGCGATGGCCTCGATGGTGTCGCCGAGGAACTCGCGATGGTCGATGTCGACGGGCGCGATCACCGAGACGGCGACGCTCTGCACCACATTGGTGGCGTCCAGCACGCCGCCCAGGCCCACTTCCAGCAGGCACAGGTCGGCGGGCGCATCGGCGAAGGCGACGAAGGCCGCGGCGGTGGTGACCTCGAAGAAGGTGATCGGCTGGCCGGCGTTGGCGGTCTCGACCCGGTCGAGCGCGGCGGCCAGTTGATCGTCGTTGATCAACGCACCCGCCAGCCGGATGCGCTCGGCGAAGCGCACCAGATGGGGCGACGTGTAGACGTGGACCTTCAGCCCGGCGGCCTGCGCCATCGCGCGCAGGAAGGCGACCGTGGAGCCCTTGCCGTTGGTGCCGGCGACGTGGATCACCTGCGGCAGGCGGCGCTCGGGATTTCCGAGGGCGTCGCACAGGCGGGCCATTCGTTCCAGCGACAGGTCGATCAGCCGGGGGTGCAGGGCCTTCAACCGCTCCAGCGCCGCGTCGTGGGGCAGCAGGCGCTCGCTCATGGCTGCGGGCGCCGGCGCTGGATCAGCCAGACGGCCAACTTGCCGAGGCCGTAGACCACCACCGCCAGCAACACGACGATCATGAAATCGCGCCCCGCCGCGCCCGGCGCCTGGGCCTGGACGCTGGCCGCCCAGGCGGTCCATTCGGCCGTGCCGGGCGCGGGGCAGGGCGGCTCGAAACAGACCGGCGGGCCCATGGCGGTATCGTAGGCGCCCTTGGCCGAGAGGGTGGCCAGGACGAAGACGGAGAGCCAGTAGCCCAGCGTCAGCAGGCGGCGGCGCGGCGTCATTTCACTACCCCCCGGCGGCGCAGGACCTGCAGCCAGATCACCCACGGAATGGCGAAGATCACCAGGCCCACGACCACCACGCCGGTGAAGCTCATGGAGGCGGCGAACAGGGCCTCGCCGCTGATGGCGCCCATCCAGTCCCCGACCAGCTCGTAGCGCGGGCAGTGGCGCGTGACGCACTCCGGGTTCTCGGCCCCGGCGGCCAGGACGCGGTACGCGACGTAGAACGCCGTCGCGAACAGGGCGGCGAAATAGCCGAGGATGGCGATGCGCAGGGCGTGGAGCGGGAGCGTCATGGTTGACCGATTATCGCTCACCCATTTCGCGCCGTCATTCCGGAAACGCCGCAGGCGTTATCCGGAACCCAGCAAGCTCGCGCTTGAAGCTGGGCGTCGTACCCGTGAAGTCTCGCTGCTGGGTTCCGGATAAGCGCTTCACGCTTTCCGGAATGACGGCTTTGAGGGGTGTTTCTGCCTAAGCCGCGCGGCGTTTGCCGCCCATCAGCATGGACAGGATGGCGCCGAGCACATCGCGGAGTTCCGAGCGCGGCACGACGCGGTCGACCATGCCCTTTTCGACCAGGTACTCCGAGCGCTGGAAGCCCGGCGGCAGGGTCTCGCGGATGGTCTGTTCGATGACGCGCGGGCCGGCGAAGCCGATCAGCGCGCCCGGCTCGGCGATATGGACGTCGCCCAGCATGGCGTAGCTGGCGGTCACGCCCCCCGTGGTCGGGTCGGTGAGGACCACGATGTAGGGCAGCTGGGCGTCCTTGAGTTCGTTGATGGCGAGCGTCGTGCGCGCCATCTGCATCAGCGACAGCGCGCCTTCCTGCATGCGCGCGCCGCCGGCGGCGGTGAAGGCGACCATGGGCACGCCGCGCTCGACGGCGGCCTTGGCGGCGGCGACGAAGCCCTCGCCCGCGGCCATGCCCAGCGACCCGCCCATGAAGGCGAAGTCCTGGACCAGCACCACGCACTTGCAGCCCTTGATGGTCCCGACCCCGATCGACATGGCGTCGGTGGCGCCCGTCGCCTTGCGGGCGGCGGCCAGGCGCTCGCCATAAGGGCGGCCGTCGGAGAAGTGCAGCGGATCATCCGGCACCTGGGGCGACGGGATGGTCTCGTACTTGCCGTTGTCGAAGGTGTAGCCGAGCCGCAGCTTGGACCCGATGCGCATGTGCCGGCCGGCCGGGGTCACCCACAGGGCGGCCTCCAGGTCGGGGCGATAGATCATCTCGCCGGTGTCGGGGCACTTGACCCACAGGTTCTCGGGCGTGTCGGTCTTCTTCGCGAAAGCCTTGCGGACGCCCGGCGCGATACGCGACAGCCAGCCGCCGCGTTCACGGCGTTCGGCGGGCGGTCGTCCGCCTTTGGGGTCGTCGGGCTTTTCAGCCATCGCCATGCCTCAGGCCTCCGCCTTGCTACGCGCCGAATGAACTGCTTCGGCCAATGCAGTCGCCTTTTGCATAACCTTCGAAACCGGGTTGGCGTTCACGTCAAGCGCCGCGGCGATCTCGTCCACAAGCGCGGACCCCACCACTGCGGCGTCGGCGACCCGCGCGATGGCGGCCGCCAGTTCGGGCGTGCGAATGCCAAATCCGACCGCCACAGGCAAGCCCGAGGCCGCGCGGATACGGGCTACAGCGGGGGCGACCACGGCGGCGTCGGCCGATTTCGCGCCGGTCACCCCGGCCACGGAGACGTAGTAGACGAAGCCGGAGGTGCGCTTCACGACCGTCTTCAAACGTTCGTCATCGGTGGTCGGCGCGGTCAGGCGAATCAGGCTCAGCCCCTCGCGTTCCAGGGCGTCCGACAGGGGATCGGCCTCCTCCGGCGGGCAATCAACCACGATCAACCCGTCAACACCGGCGACCCGCGCGTCGGCGGCGAAGCGGTCCAGCCCGTGGTTCAGCAGCACATTGAGGTAGCCCATCAGGACGATGGGAGTGTCGGCGTTCTCCGCGCGGAAACGCCGCACCAGATCGAGCACCTTGATCAGGGTGGTCCCGGCCTTAAGCGCGCGCAACGACGCCTTCTGGATCGGCACGCCCTCGGCCATGGGGTCGGAGAAGGGAAAGCCGACCTCGATGATGTCGGCGCCGGCGGCGGGCAGGCCGCGGATGATCTCGAAGCTGGTCTCGATGTCCGGATCGCCGGCCATGACATAGGCGACGAAGGCGGCGCGGTCCTGGACCTTGAGGGCCTCGAAGCGGGGGCGAAGGCGGTTGGTCATTGCGAGTTCGCTCCCGCCCTGCACGGAACTTCGGGCAGGTAGGTAAAGGTAATCAGGCTCACCTCAGCCCCCTGCGCGTTCTCGGGAATGACGGGGCTAACGTAACCGGTCAGGCGGATGATGTGGCAGCGATCCGGCGCGAAGCCCCAGCCGGCCACGTAGCTGAACTCATCCTTCTTGATGACGGTCCAGCCCTTTCGCTCCAGCCAGTCGGCGTAGGTCCGAGTCGACCTTAGGCCCACTATTGGGGTCTTGATGCACTCGAACGTTGCCCCCGGCGGCACGGGTCCGTGCTCGAACTGATCGCACGACACCAGGTCACCGCTGATCAAGGGCAGGTCGACCACACCCGCCAAGATGACCGGATCCTCGGCCGCAGCCGGGAGGGCCGGTGCGATCGTCAGGGAAGCAGCGATCCCGAACGCAGCGAGCATTCCGAGGCGGCACATCATTTCGCGATCGCCTCGGTGTCGGGCAGCTGGCCGTTGATGGCCAGGCCCGCCTTGCCGCCGTTGATCCACAGCACGCTGATGCCGGCGGCCAGCGCCAGGGCGACGAGGATGCCGATCTGGTGGGGCTTCAGCTTCACAGCGTCACCCCCAGGTGCTCCGCCACGGTGAAGATGTCCTTGTCGCCCCGACCGCAGAGATTCATCACGACGTTGCCGCCCTTGCCCACTTCGCGTGCGATCTCGCCGACGCGGGCGAGCGCATGGGAGGGCTCGAGTGCAGGAATGATGCCTTCCAGTTTGCAACAGAGCTGGAAGGCTTCCAGCGCCTCGTCGTCGGTGGCCGAGAGGTATTGCGCGCGGCCGGTGTCGCTCAGCCAGGAATGCTCGGGCCCTATCCCTGGATAATCCAGCCCTGCAGAAATCGAGTGGCCTTCGACGATCTGGCCGTCGGCGTCCTGGAGCAGGTAGGTCTTGTTGCCGTGCAGCACGCCGGGGCGGCCGCCCTTCAGCGACGCGGCGTGGTCGGGGCCATCGAGCCCACGCCCGGCGGCTTCCACGCCAATGAGTCGCACGCTCTCGTCGCCGATGAAGGGGTGGAACAGGCCGATGGCGTTCGAACCGCCGCCGATGGCCGCGATCACGGCGTCTGGCAGCTTGCCGATGCGGGCGTGCAGCTGGGCCTTGGCCTCGCGACCGATCACCGACTGGAAGTCGCGGACCATCTCCGGATAGGGGTGCGGGCCGGCCGCCGTGCCGATGATGTAGTAGGTGTCGGCGACATTGGTGACCCAGTCGCGCATGGCCTCGTTCATGGCGTCCTTGAGCGTCGCCCGCCCCGAAGTGACCGGAAAGACCTCGGCGCCCAGCAGCTTCATGCGGAAGACGTTGGGGGCCTGACGGGCCACGTCGGTGGCGCCCATGTAGACCGTGCAGGGCAGGCCGAAGCGGGCGCAGACCGTGGCCGAGGCGACGCCGTGCTGGCCGGCCCCGGTCTCGGCGATGATCCGGGTGCGGCCCATGCGCCGGGCCAGCAGGATCTGGCCCATGCAGTTGTTGATCTTGTGCGCGCCGGTGTGATTGAGCTCGTCGCGCTTGAACCAGATGTCGGCCCCGCCGTGGTGGGCGGTCAGGCGCTCGGCGAAATAGAGCGGGCTGGGGCGGCCGACATAGTGCTCGAGGAAGTCGTCCAGTTCGGCCTGGAAACTCGGGTCGGCCTTGGCCGCCAGCCAAGCCTGCTCAAGCTCCAGCACGAGCGGCATCAGCGTCTCGGCGACATAGCGTCCGCCGTAGTCGCCGAATCGCCCGTGTTCATCGGGCCAGGCATAGGTGTTCGACAGGCTGGGAGAGGTCACGTTGTTTCCGTTCAGGCGGGGAGGCCTAAACCCGTCCTACGGCTTGCAGGAAAGCCGAAATCAGGGCCGGGTCCTTTACGCCGGGACCGCGTTCCACGCCAGAGGAAACGTCTACGGCGAGAGCGCCGGATTGGGTCACCGCACCCGCCACATTCCAGGGGTCCAGCCCGCCGGCGAGGAACCAGGGCCGCTCGAACCGGCGCCCCGACAGCAGCGTCCAGTCAAAGCGCGCACCGACGCCGCCAGGCAGGTCTGCGTCCACAGGCGGGCGGGCGTCGAACATCAGGTGGTCCACGGCGCCAGTGAAGGCGGAGGCGCGGTCGATGTCGTGGGCGGTGGAGACCGGCAGGGCCTTAATGATACCGGCGCCGGTGCGGGCGCGGATCTCCGAGGCGCGGCCGGGTGTCTCCGCGCCGTGAAGCTGGATCAGGTCGGGCAGCCAGCCCGCGATCAGGGCGTCCAGCTCGGCGTCGGTGGGATCGACCATCACGGCCACGGTCTTGGCCTGTCCGCGCACGGGCTGTGACAGGCGCGCGGCGGTCGCGGCGTCGACGGCGCGGGGGCTCCTGGCGAAGAACACGAACCCCAGCCAGCCGGCCTTGCCCGAAAGCGCGGCGGCGACCGCTTCGGGG
>JANNVY010000328.1:0-2661 GCA_031408375.1 Pseudomonadota bacterium
CCAGCTCATCGAGATCGAACTGCTGCCGGTGTCGGAAGCCCTGCTGGACAAGGACTCCATCTCACGGTTCCGCTCGGGCTGGCTGAGCAGCTTCGGCGCGGCCGGCGATGATCCGCTCTATGCCGCCGTCAGCGAAGGCTCGCGCCGTCAGGGCCTCGAGCACTGGTTGCCGCTGCTCTACGACAAGCTGGACACCATCTTCGACTACCTGCCGACCGGCACGCTGGTGGCGCTGGATCACCTGGCCCCGGAATCGCGCGACGAGCGCCTGGCCATGATCGTCGACGCCTACGAGGCCCGGCAGGAAACCGCCGCCTCGCGCAAGTCCGGGGGCTACCGCGCCCTGGCCCCTAATGCGCTCTACCTGACGGCGGAGGAGTGGGACGCACACCTGCACGGCAAGGCCTGGCGCCACTTCAGCCCCTTCCAGCGCGAGGCAAGCCCCACCGTCGTCGACCTCGGCGCCCGCGGTGGCCGGGGCTTCGCCGCGGAGCGGGCCCAGGATTCGGTCAATCTGTTCGAGGCCGTCGCCGCCCACGCCAAGGCCCTGTCGGCGGGCGGCAAGCGCGTGTTGTTCGCGTCCTGGTCCGACGGTTCGTCGGAACGCCTGGGCCTGATGCTCGCCGACCACGGCCTGAGCAATGTAAAGTTCGCGCCCTACTGGCAAGCGGCCAAGGCGGCGGACCCGAAACTGCCTCAGCGGGTGGTCCTGCCGGTCGAGACCGGCTTCATCGCCGACAACCTGGCGGTCATTTCCGAAACCGACATCCTGGGCGATCGCCTGGCGCGGCCGCGCAAGCGCAAGCGGGCGTCCAATTTCCTGGCCGAAGCCTCGGCCCTGACCCAGGGCGACCTGGTGGTGCACATCGACCACGGCATCGGCCGCTACGCCGGGCTGAAGACGCTGGACGTGAACGGCGCGCCGCACGACTGCCTCGAACTGCACTACGCCGGCGATTCCAAGCTCTACCTGCCGGTCGAGAACATCGACCTTTTGACCCGCTACGGCGCCGAGAGCGAAGGCGTTCAGCTGGACCGCCTGGGCGGCGCCGCCTGGCAGGCGCGCAAGGCAAAGGCCAAGGAGCGGCTGCGCGAGATGGCCGCGGGCCTGATCGCCATCGCCGCCGCCCGCTCGGTGAAGACGACCGGCGAGATCGATCCCCCGCCGGGCCTGTTCGACGAGTTCTGCGCCCGCTTCCCGTACGAGGAAACCGAGGACCAGCTGAACGCGGTCGTCGACGTGCTGGGCGACCTGACCGCCGGGCGGCCGATGGACCGGCTCATCTGCGGCGACGTCGGCTTCGGCAAGACCGAGGTGGCACTGCGCGCCGCCTTCGTGGTCGCCATGACGGGCAAGCAAGTTGCCATCGTCGCGCCCACGACCCTGCTGGCGCGCCAGCACTTCAAGACCTTCTCCGAGCGTTTCCAGGGCTGGCCGATCCGGGTGCGCCAGTTGTCGCGCATGGTCACCAGCAAGGACGCCAACGAAGCGCGCGACGGCCTGGCCGACGGCTCCATCGAGGTCGTGGTCGGCACCCACGCGGTGCTCTCCGAACAGGTCAAGTTCAAGGACCTGGGCCTCGTGATCGTCGACGAGGAGCAGCACTTCGGGGTCAAGCACAAGGAGACGCTCAAGGAGCTTCGCGCCGATGTGCATATGCTCACCCTGACCGCCACGCCGATCCCACGCACCCTGCAGATGTCTCTGTCGGGGATTCGGGAGATGTCCATCATCGCCACCCCGCCGGTGGATCGCCTGGCGGTGCGCACCTATGTCACCCCCTTCGACCCCATCGTCATTCGTGAGGCCCTGCTGCGGGAGAAGTACCGTGGCGGCCAGGCCTATTATGTGGTGCCCCGCATCTCCGACCTGACGGAGATCGAGCGGTTCCTGCGCGAGCAGGTGCCGGAGGTTCGCTATGTGGTGGGTCACGGCCAGATGGCCCCGACCCAGTTGGAAGACGTCATGAGCGCCTTCTATGATGGGCAGTACGACGTGCTGCTCTCCACCACCATCGTCGAGAGCGGCCTGGATATCCCCACCGCCAACACCCTGATCATCCACCGTGCCGACATGTTTGGCCTGGCCCAGCTCTATCAGCTCCGGGGTCGGGTCGGTCGGGCCAAGGCGCGGGCCTTTGCCTATATGACCACGCCAGCCGATAAACAGATCACCATCTCGGCCGAGCGCCGGTTGAAGGTGCTGCAGTCTCTCGACAGCCTCGGGGCAGGGTTCCAACTGGCCAGTCACGACCTGGACCAGCGGGGCGGCGGCAATCTGCTAGGCGAGGAACAGTCAGGCCATATCCGCGAGATCGGGGTCGAGCTTTACCAGCAGATGCTGGAGGACGCTGTCAACGACCTGAAAGAGCTGGCTGGCAAGGGCGACAAGACCGCGGACCGCGGCTGGTCACCGCAGATCAATACCGGGGCGGCGGTCTTGCTCCCGGAGGACTATGTCCCCGACCTGCACGTGCGCCTGTCGCTCTATCGTCGCCTGTCGGATGCCGAGAAGTCCGGCGACCGCGAGGCCCTGGCCGCCGAGATGATCGACCGCTTCGGCCCCCTGCCGCCAGAGGCTGGCCAACTTCTGAAGGTCGTGGCCATCAAGGGCCTGTGCCGCGAGGCCAATGTCGCCAAGATCGACGTCGGCCCCAAGGG
>JANNVY010000329.1:0-5591 GCA_031408375.1 Pseudomonadota bacterium
CGGCCAGGGCGGCATGGAGTGCAATATTCAGCTGGTGCTGCTCGGTTACGTCCTCGCTGACAGTGACAATATAGGCGGGTTCACCCTCCTCAAAGGTCGCAGTTTTCCTGGTCGTCCAGTACCGTTCGCCACGGTCCCGGGTAGTGACCAGCGCGCCCCGCTCGACCTTCACCTCTCTGGTGAGAATGACCTCCTGATCCTCGTCCCAGGATCGAGCCGCCTCTTCGGCGGGAAATAGATCATGAACTGTCTTCCCGACGGCCTCGGCCGACGACAGGCCCGTGGCTTCTTCGGCTGCTCGATTGATCAGGACAAACTTGCCGGTGCTGGCCTCTTTCACGATCAACAGGGCTGGTAGCATTTCCATGATCGTACCATAGAACGCTTCTTTCTTCGCGACCGCGCGCCGTTCGTCTTCAGCGTACTTCGCCGCCTCGTTCAGGCGCAAAGATGTCTCGGACAGTCGCTGCTCAATCTCGGCCGTTGCTGCTCTTGCGGAGTGCCGGTCGATGATGCGTGACGCCAGGACCGAGAGGCTCTGAATTGATTGAATCTGCGCCCCTGTCGGCGAGCTGGCTTCACTGTGATAGAGCGCTATTACCCCCAGAACTTCCCCAGCCAAGCCCCGGATGGGTTGTGACCAGCACGCCCGCAGACCCAACTCTACCGCGAAGGACTTGAACTTGGCCCACAGCGGATCAGCCTGAACGTCCTCGACGACGACGAGGCAGTTGCCGAAGGCCGCCGTGCCGCATGGGTTGGCATCCGGACCGATTGCGGATCCGCTGATCGTCTGATTGTAGATGTCCGGCAAGCTTGGAGCTGCACCCAGAAGTAGATGCTTTCTCGCCTCATCCAGGACCATGATACTCGCCACGGCCCCGGGATGGGTCCGCTCGGCATGCCTTACGAGGGCTTCGAGTGACCCCGACAGAGTCAGGTCCAGTCCAAGGACTTCTAGGGAAAAAGCCTCCGATGAGAGCGGTGAGCCGGCGGTTGGCTTTTCCTCGCCAGCGCCCCGATGGTTTAGCTCTGGATCCAAAACAATTCTCCGATCCCCGTTCTTCGCGGTGATGCAAGCACGCCGGCTTCCCATTTTTGGTTAACGCAGTGCTCGAAACTGCCTGAGTGAAGCTGCGACGACCTGACGCCCGTTCCTCATCCAGCCATAACGAGCGGCCCAGGTTGCTTTGAGCTTTCGTTGAGGTGGGCTGCAAACCATCCGGCTGCGCTTCCGGGCGCGGGTTTGCAGGTATAGCGCAGGTCAACATTCCGGCGTTTCCCACGGCAAGGCGCCCTCACTCGGAAACGGCCCAAAAGCGGGCTTTGTCGAAGCTGGGAACCTGCTTGGCGGACGCAGGTTCGACCCTGCGAAACCGGCTCAAACTATTGGAAATGTCCGCCGGTTATGACCCGCTTCCGTAGCCTTCGTAATGCGGGGGTCAGGTGTTCGAGTCACCTAGGCGGCGCCACTTCTGCTTGCCTGAAGGCCGGTTACAGACCGGGATCTTGGGCGATTTCCTCCTGAATGCGTTCATGACGTGGTAAACTGGAATTCCTGATCGTGCGGCGGGGCAATTCGCGCCGCGCGCCTTAGCTCCACGTTGTCCGGCGATGGCTTTCGCTTCGCGAGCCTCCGGTATCCTTGAAGGGTCAGCCATGGCTGCCCGCCGGCCGCCTGTTTCCGACGTGTCCCTGAGCCTGACCCTTGCGGCCGGCATGCCGGTCTTGCCGCGATGATGAACGCCGACCAGTGCCGGGCCAAGGCTCGCCTCGCGCTTGCCAACGCCGATGCCGCCAGTGAAGCCCATATGCGCGACTTCTACGTCAGCCTGGCGGACGAGTGGCAGGCCCTGGCCGCCTCGGCCCACACCCAAGACGGCCTGCAGCGCGAACTCAACGCCCGCTACTAGGCCGCACGACACTCTCCGGGTTACGGTGACCACGACGATTGGTCAGTCACCCCGGGGACACACGCATGATCAGGATTACCCGCGCCGGCCTGCTGGCCGGCCTCGCCGCCCTTCCCTTCGCCGGCACGGCCCAGGCGGCCACGACAACCCAGCGGGTGCGCTTCCCGCGCGGAACCATGGGCACGATCCTGCGAGGGCGGGTGCGGGGCTACGACACCGCCGACTACCTCGTGGGGGCGCGTGCGGGCCAGCAGATGACCGTCAGCCTGCGCAGTGACAACGATTCCAACTATTTCAACGTCACCGCCCCTGGCGCGCGCGAAGCCCTGTTCCAGGGCGCCATGGAGGGGGGCGACGCCCGGTTCACCACGCCCCGCAACGGCGACTACGTGGTTCGCGTCTACCTGATGCGAAACGCCGCTCGTCGCGGCGAAGTCGGCGCCTTCACGCTGGAAATCAGCATCCAGTAGGCGGAACTCAGTTCGGGATCAGCCGCAGGGCGTAGACTCCCGCGACAACCAGACCCAGCAACAGCAAGGACTGCAGCACCAGCGCGCCGATCAGCGCCGGGCCGGCCTTGATCAATTGTCCCGGCTTGGTCTTCAGGCCAAGGGCGGCGATCGCCGTCAGCAGGAAGAACCGTGAGGTCTGGGCCGCAGCGTCCGCGACCCCGGGATCGAACAGGTTGAAACTGGCCATGGCGGCCAGGGCGATGAAGGCGACCAGGTACCAGGGCAGCAGTGCCGGGCGGGCGGCGCCGGCCTCGCGCGGCGCCTTCGCCGTCACCATCCACCCGACCAGCAGCACCAGGGGCGCCAACGCGGCGACGCGGACCAGCTTGGCCGTGGTGGCGACGTGGCCGACATCGTCCGACACGGCGAAGCCGGCGCCCACCGCCTGGGCGACCTCATGCAAGGATGCGCCCAGGAAGATGCCGGTCTCGGCGGCGTCGAAGCCGAGCAGGTGGGACAGCAACGGGTAGGCGATCATGGCGATCGTCCCCAGCACCGTGACCCCGGCCACCACCGTTGCGGCCTCCGCATCCGCATTGGGACGCGGCGGAAAGGCCGAGGAAACCGCGAGCGCGGCCGAGGCGCCACAGATGGCGACCGCGCCGGCGCAGACCGTCGCGAGCGGCGTGTCCAGCCCGCATATCTTGCCGATGCGAACGCCCAGGAACAGGCAAAGCCCCGTCGCCGCGAGGATGACCGGAACCGCCCAGCTCATGGCGGCGATCTCGCTGAAGGTGACCTTGGCGCCCAGCAGCGCCACCCCGACGCGCAGCAGGTCCCGCGCCGAGACCTCAATGCCACCGGTCAGCGCCGGTCGGTCGAACAGAAAGCTCAGTCCGATGCCCAGCGCCAGGGCGGCCAGAACAGGGGGAATCGGCCACGCCTGGCCGGCCCACATCGCGGCCACGCCCAGGAGGCAGGCCAGGACGATTCCCGGGATCAGGCGAAGCAGGCCGGCGACGCGGGATTTCCGGGCGGCCTCAGTGTTCGACACGGAACATGTCCAGGGCCCCCATCGCGGCTTCAGCCTCCGGTACGAACCAGTTCGGTAAAGGTTGTGTTGCCGATGCCGTAGTCGCGCCAGGCCGGGTAGTCGAAATGCCACCACTCCTGCGGATAGACGGTGAACCCCTGCCGCTCCATCTCGCGCCGAAGCAGATCGCGCAGCGCCCGCTGGCGCGACGTCCCGCCGATGTAGTCAGGGAAGGACCGATGGGAGAACTCATCATAGCGGCCGGGCATTTCGACCGCGCGCCCGGTGGACAGGTCATAGAGCGTCAGGTCGACGGCGCCGCCGCGATTGTGGCGCGAGCCGTTCGCGGGATTGGCGACAAAGACATGGAATTCTGCCGGCGTCGCATCCCAGAACATCCTGGTCACGAACCAGGGGCGATAGGCGTCGTGGACCATCAGCCCGTAGCCGTGCCCCTTCAATGACCGGCTCGCCCGCGCCACGGCCTCGGCGGCGGGACGCTGGAGGAAGGCCCCGGGCCGCTCGTAGAGCACCACGCCCATGAAGTTGTTGGCCGTCGCGTAGCGGATATCCAGCCTGATGGTCGGGTCCAGGCTGGCCAGCGCCACGAGGTCCGAGCGACGCTTCGGCGGCGGCTCGGACGGCGGCGTTGCGGCCAGGGCCGAGGCCCGCAGGCGAACCGGATCGGCGCGAACGCCTGCGCGGATGCGCGCCTCGGCTTCGGCGCCCAGGTCTACGCGCACAATCCTCTGGCCCCTGAAGGTCACCGCCGCGCCGCCGCCTTCACGGTCGCGCTCAAAGACGAGGTCGGCGCCGGCGGAGTTCCAGATGTCGTTGGTCCGCCGGGTCAGCGGCGCGGCCCGCAGCCCGCGGCCGTCGGCGTGAAGCGCGCCGCCACGCTCGTACACCACGAGCAGGCTGCCTTCCGCGCCATATTCCCCCACCAGTCCGGCCATGACCGCGGGCGGGGCTGCAGGAATGCCATCAAGGCGCGGATGGCGATGCAGAACCGGCGGGGTCGTGGCAAGGGTGGGCCCCGGCCAGCCGCCGCTCACCGTCAGCGCAGCGAGCGCGCCCAGAACCGTCCCAAGGAGCGTGCCCCTGATCCGTCGCATCGGCGTTCCTCCCGTCGGTGGCGACGGAATCTAGGCCGCCGCGCCGCCCGCGCCTAGGCGCCGCCGCGCTGTCGTGGTTGTTTCCGGCCCCGATCCCTCCGCCACAGGAACCGCGCCATGGCCGTCACGCTGCACGAAGTCGCCCTGCCGACCTTCAAACGCTACCTGAAGAACCTCGATGCCTTCCTGACCAAGAGCGAGGACTGGGCGCGGGAACAGGGCCGAGATCCGGAAGGCTTCCTCGAGGCGCGCCTGGCGCCGGACATGAATTCCTTCGTACGCCAGATCCAGAGCTGCAGCGACACCGCCAAGGGGCCCGTCGCGCGCCTGACCGGCCAGCCCGGTCCGGTGATGGAGGACAACGAGACCACCCTGGCCCAGCTGCACGAGCGTATCGCCGCCACCCTCGCCTACCTCGACACCGTCACCCCGGAGATGACCGAGGGCGACGATGACCGCATCGTCGAGCTGAAGACGCCCAACACCACCTTCACCTTCAAGGCGCGCGATTACATCATCGGGTTCGCGATCCCCAACTTCCTGTTCCACGTCACCACCGCCTACGCGATCCTGCGCAACCAGGGCGCCCCGGTGGGCAAGATCGACTATCTGGGCGGCGTCTGAGCCTCGACATGTCCGCCACGCGCACCCTCTTCGCCAGCCAGGTCTATGAGGCGTCCCTCGCCGCCGACCGAGGCTTCGAGGCCTTCAACGGCGAGCTCCTGGAAGCCTGCGAGATGCTAGCGGATGAGGACCTCGCGGGCCAGGCCTGGTGCAAGGCCAAGGGCTATGGCGGCTATACCTCCTATGCCTCGCTGGACGACCTGCCGACACGGGCCACTGTCTTCGGCGAGCTGAAGCGGAAGCTGGACAAGCACGCGGCCGCCTTCGCCGGCCAGCTGGCCTTCGACCTCGGCGCCGGCAAGCTCCGGATGGACAGCCTGTGGGTCAATATCCTGAAGCCCGGCGCCGCCCACTCCGGCCACGTCCACCCTCACAGCGTGCTCTCCGGCACGGTTTACGTCACGGTGCCGCCCGGCGCCGGCGGCCTGCGCCTTGAGGATCCGCGCCTGCCCCT
>JANNVY010000330.1:0-1940 GCA_031408375.1 Pseudomonadota bacterium
TGGGCGGCTACGGCCTGCCCTCCAAGACCATCCGCGAGATGATCGTCGGCTCGATCGACGTGATCATCCAGGCCGCGCGCCTGCGCGACGGCTCGCGCCGCATCACGCACGTGACCGAAGTCGTGGGCCTTGAGGGCGATGTGATCATCACCCAGGACCTGTTCGTCTACGAGATCACCGGCGAGGACAAGGACGGCCGCGTCGTGGGCCGTCACCGCTCGACCGGCATCGCCCGTCCCCGCTTCTGGGACCGCGCCCGCTACTACGGACTTGAGCGCGAGCTGGCCGAAGCGCTGGACGCGGCGGAGTAGGCGCCATGCTCACCACCATCCTGATCGGCGTCCTCGGCTTCGTGACCATCGCCGGCCTCGGCTTCGCCTTCGTCGGCGGCGGGGACTCGGCGGACACGGCGGTCAAGCGCGCCCGCGCCTTCGCCGATCCGGAAGCCAAGCGCAAGACGGCCAAGCCCAGCCGCGAATCCACCGCCGAAAGCCGCCGCAAGGACATCGTCAACAAGCTGAAGGACGCCGAGCGGCAGGAGCGCAAGGCGCGCGTGACCCTGCGCAACCGGCTGCAGCAGGCGGGTCTGTCGGGGGCCACCACCAAGTTCTGGCTGTTCAGCGTGGCTATCGCCGTGGTCGCGGCGGCGGCCTGCTTCCTGACCGGCCAGAAGCCGCTGGTGATGCTGGGCGTGGCCTTCGCCGCCGGTATCGGCCTGCCGCGCTGGGTCATCGCCATGATGGCCGGACGGCGAACCAAGAAGTTCACCCAGGAGTTCGCCAACGCCGTCGACATCATCGTGCGCGGCATCAAGTCGGGCCTGCCGGTGCACGACTGCCTGAAGATCATCGGCCGCGAGAGCCCCGCGCCCCTGGGGCCGCTGTTCCAGACCCTGGTCGAGAACGTGGGCATGGGCATGACCCTCGAGCAGGGGCTCGAGAAGATGTACGAGTCCATGCCGACGCCGGAGCTGCGCTTCTTCACCATCGTGGTCGGCATCCAGCAGAAGACCGGCGGCAACCTGGCCGAGGCGCTGAACAACCTCACCGTGGTGCTGCGCGCCCGCAAGATGATGCGCGAGAAGATCAAGGCCCTGTCATCGGAAGCCACCGCTTCGGCGGGGATCATCGGCTCGCTGCCGCCGGGCGTCATGCTGATCGTCTCGGTGACGACCCCGTCCTACATGGAAGTGATGTTCACCGATCCGCGAGGCCACATGATGCTGCTGGGCGGCGTCCTGTGGATGACCTGCGGGGTGTTCGTCATGAAGAAGATGATCTCGTTCAAGATCTGATCGCCCCATGCTCTCCCTTTCCCGCACCCTCACCGATCCTGGCAATCTGATCGCCGCCGCCGTGGCCATCGTCGTCTTCGCCACGATCCTGACCATCGTCCTGCCGATGCTGTCGAAGGGCAGTCTCGAAAAGCGCATGCAGTCGGTGGCCGCGCGCCGCGACGAGCTGAAGCGCCGTTCGCGCCAGGCCATGGCGCGCGACAAGGACGGCCAGTTGCGCCACATCGACGAGGGTTTCTTCAAGCGCGTCGTCGACAAGCTGAACCTGAAGACCCTGCTGGAAGATCCCAAGGTCGTCGACCAGATGGCCCAGGCCGGATTCCGCGGCCCCAAGCCGATCACCACCTTCTACTTCTTCCGCATGACCATGCCCTTCATCCTGGCGCTGGTCGCGGGCCTCTACATCTACCTGATCAACGACTTCGGCTTCTCGGGAACGTCGAAGCTGTGCGCCGTCTTCGTGGCCTTCGTGATCGGCTTCTACGCGCCGAACCTCTACGTCGCGAACACCGCCTCCAAGCGCCGCGCCAAGATCATGATGGCCTTCCCCGACGCGCTCGACCTGCTGCTGATCTGCGTCGAGGCCGGCATGTCGATCGAAGCCGCCATCCAGAAGGTCAGCGTCGAGATCGGCGGCTCGTCCATC
>JANNVY010000331.1:0-2163 GCA_031408375.1 Pseudomonadota bacterium
CCGGAAAACGGCGCCACCACCGTGGTCGGCGCCACCGCCACCCTCGAGATCGGGCCCCGGGAAGCCGAAGCCCTGGCGCTGGCCAAGACCCTCGGCGACCTCAGTCTGACGCTGCGGTCCTATGCCGACGCCCAGGGCCCCTCGGGCCTCGGGGACGACGTGCTGGCCGCTCAGCGACGGGCCTCCTCGGGTCATGCCGGTGGCGGCGTGCGGGTGTTCCGCAACGGCCAGGCTTCCAGCGGGACGGGGAACTGACATGAGCCAGCTCAAGAACCTCCGCCGCGCCGCGGCCGCCGCCCTTGTCGGCGCGCTCGCCCTGCTGGCCGTCCCCTCGCTTGCCCAGGCCCAGAACGCCGTGCGGGTCGAGCTGGGCGGCACGGGTCCGGCCTCGCAGAACCTGAACCTGCCGCGCGGCCAATCGGCCATCGTGGAGCTGCCGGTCGATGCTCGCGACGTGCTGGTCTCCAATCCCGGCGTCGCCGACGCCGTGCTGCGCACCCCGCGCCGCATCTATGTGCTGGGCGTCGCGCCGGGCACCACCGATGCGGTGTTCTTCGACGCCTCGGGCCGCCAGATCCTCAGCCTCAACATCCGGGTCGACCAATCGACGCGCGCCCTTGAGGACACCATCCGCCGCATCGCGCCCACCAGCCATGTGGTCGTCGAAGCCGTGAACGACGGCCTGGTCCTGACCGGCTCGGTCGCCAGCGCCTCGGAATCCACCGCCATCGAGAAGGTCGCGGCCCGCTTCGTCGAGAAGCCCGAGCAGGTCGTCAACATGATGTCGATCCGCGGCGGGGATCAGGTGATGATCCGCGTCCAGATCGTCGAGATGCAGCGCAACATCATCAAGCAGCTGGGCGTCGACACCAATCTGGTGATCAACCGCCTGGGCGAGAACCAGTGGCTGCTGGGCGGCGCCCCGACTTTCGGCGTCAACGGCAGTTTCCTTGGCGGCTTCACCGGCGGGGCCAGTTTGAACACGACCAGCCAGGTCGTCGTTCCGGGATCCGGCGACTGCGGCGACCTGAGTTCTATCCCTGACGCCTCGGGCAGCCCGGCGGGCTGTGTGGCCAACGGCCGAGCGGGCGAGGACGGGGTCAACCAGGCCCGCGCCATGATCAAGGCCTTCGAGCGGGTCGGTCTGGTCCGGACCCTGGCCGAGCCGAACCTGACGGCCATCTCCGGCGAGAGCGGCAAGTTCCTGGCCGGGGGTGAGTTCCCGGTTCCGACCGGTCGCGACCAGAACGGCCAGATCACCATCGAGTTCAAGCCCTACGGCGTTGGTCTCGGCTATCTGCCGATCGTGCTTTCGGAAGGCCGCATCTCGATCAAGATCTCGACCGAGGTGTCGGAACTGACCTCCGCCGGCGCGCTCCAGATCGCAGGCCTCAACATCCCCGGCCTGTCGGTGCGCCGCGCCGAAACGACCGTGGAAATGGCCTCCGGCCAGACCCTGATGATCGCCGGCCTGCTCAAGGAGCAGACCAGGGAGACCATCGACGGCCTGCCGGGCATGACCGGCCTGCCGGTCCTGGGCGCCCTGTTCCGTTCGCGCGACTACCTCTCGGGCGAGACCGAGCTGGTGATCCTGGTCACGCCTTACATCGTCAACGGCACGGGTTCGAACCGGATGCAGACCCCTGTCGACGGCCTGCAGATCGCCTCCGACGTCGAGACCACCATCATGGGACGTCTCAACCGCGCCACCAACGGCGCCGCCGCCACGACTCCGCGCCAGCCCTATCAGGGCCCGGTCGGCTACGTGATCGAGTAGGAGCCAATTTGATGAACCGCCCAAAAATCCAGCTCGCTTCCGCCCTCGCCCTGACGGCCGTCGCCCTGGCCGGCTGCGCCACCGCCGCGGGCGACATGCCCGTCGCCTCGACCCCGACCTCGCAGTACCGGCTTGAGGCCCGCGCGGCCCAGCAGGAGGTCGCCCTGGCCCCGCGCGCCGACGGTCTCTCCGCCGCCCAGCGCGCCGCCCTGACCGACATCGCCATGCGCGCCAACGGCCAGCCCATCGTGGTTCGCGCGCCCGCCGGCGGCGATCCGGTCTCCACCCGCTCAGCCTTCAACGTCAAGGAGGCGTTGGTCGAGATGGGCGCCGCCGATGTCTGCATGGCCGCCTATGACGGCGCGCTCGGCGCACCCATCCTGGTC
>JANNVY010000332.1:0-1660 GCA_031408375.1 Pseudomonadota bacterium
GAGAACGTGCCGGCCGAGGCGCTGGACAAGCTGGCGGCCATGGGCGCGCCCATCGCGCCGGGACCCAGGGCGCTGCGCGAGACCCAGGACCGGGTCGTCGAGAAGACCTTCCTCAACCGCGTCGGCGCCGCCACCGTCGCCTTCGAGGCAATCGATCGCGCGGACCAGATCCCCGCGGCGCTTGAGCGCATCGGAGCGCCTGCCCTGCTGAAGACCCGCCGCGAGGGCTACGACGGAAAGGGCCAGTGCTGGGTCCATTCCGCCGCTGAGGCCGAGGCCGCCTTCGCCGCCATCGGGGCCAGGCCCGCCATCCTGGAGGCCAGGGCCGACTTCGTCCGTGAGCTGTCGGTGATCGCGGCGCGTGGTTACGACGGCGCCGTGGCCTGCTACCCGGTAGGCCAGAACCACCACGACGGCGGCATCCTGCACACCACCGTCGCGCCCGCCCCCAACGCCGAGGCCATTCAGCCCGGCGCCGAGGCCTTCGCCCGCAAGATCCTCCAGGGCCTCGACTACGTCGGCGTGCTGGGGGTCGAGCTGTTCCTCATGCCCGACGGCTCGCTGCTGGTGAACGAGATCGCGCCCCGGGTTCACAACTCCGGCCACTGGACCCAGGACGGGACCGGCTGTGACCAGTTCGAACAGCACATCCGCGCCGTGGCCGGCTGGCCGCTGGGCGACCCGCGCGCCCTGTTCGAGACGCAGATGCAAAACCTGCTGGGCGACGAGGCCGACGACTGGGAAAGGATCGCCGCCGAACCGGGGGCCCGGCTGCACCTCTACGGCAAGGGCGAGATCCGCCCCGGCCGCAAGATGGGGCACGTGAACCGGGTCGGGACGCGGCTTGTATGATGCCTTGGACGGATAAGGTCGTGCGTTAAGTCACGAGATGATGGGGGCCTCAATGGATCAGCAGGAGCGAAGGCGCCGCCACTGGAATCTTTGGGTGATCATTATCGTGGTCGGCGGCGGGCTCTTTTGGGCAATCGGCGGGTTCCAGTTCCTCCAGAACGTCGCGAACGACCTCACCTATCAATCCGGGGGCGCTGCTGGTCGCAAAGTAGTCGCTCGCGCCGAACTCGTCCGTCGGGCAGTCGATTTGGACAGGGTGTTTGAAGGAAACTGCACGGACGATTGTTCTGGTCATCGCGCCGGCTACCTTTGGGCATGGGAGAGCCGCATTCAGTCTCCGGAGGACTGCTACCCCAATGCGTCAGTCTCGTTTGTAAAGGGATGCATCCTAGGCGCAGAAGACGTCCGAACCTTCCGTAGAGAGCGTTCGACGAGCACCAAGAGGTGAGGGCTGAGCCGCTTCAGCCTGCATCCCTGCTGCCCTGGACCCACGCCCTGCTGGCGTTGGCGGTGGTGGCGGTCTGGGGGACGAATTTCGTGGTCATCCGGGTGGGGCTGGACCACCTGCCGCCGCTGCTGTTCTGCGCGCTGCGCTTTACCTTCGCCCTGCTGCCGGCGGCGTTCTTCATCAAGCGCCCCGCCGTGCCGTGGAGCCACCTCGCCGCCTACGGCCTGTCCACGGGTGCCTTGGCGCACGCCATGGGCTGGCACGTCGTGCGCATGAACATGCGCGGCGCCGGCGACTCCGCGCGCGTCTACGCCGGCCTGTACAACGCCGGGCTCGACCTCGACCTGGTGGCGGCCATGA
>JANNVY010000333.1:0-2812 GCA_031408375.1 Pseudomonadota bacterium
GGGCGACGTAGCCCAGGGTCATGAATGGAACCAGGAAGCCGTTGATGGTGGTGCGCAGCGCCGTGGCAAAGGGATCGTCCATGCCGGCGGCTACCTCGCGGCACACCGCCCAGCCCATGGCCGCGAACGCCGCCGCGCCAATCAGCAGCAGCACGAGATAGGTGAATACGCCGCGTCGGGCGGTGAGCACGCCGGTCTTGAACAGGCCCATGCCGATCATCATCAGTCCGACGGTCGCCGGCACGAAGAAGAGGCTGTAGCCCACCAGCGTCAGCCAGGCCTCGAAATTGGCGGCCAGGGACTGGGCGAACGTGCCGCTGAAGGCGGCGATGTCGGCCCGGGCGGCCTCGGCGGTGGCGAAGGGCATGCTCTCGGCGACCTCCTCGGGGAAGTAGGCCATGGCCCAGGCGCTGCCCGTCTCGAACAAGGCGAACACGACAAACAGGACCGCGCCACCGCCCAACAGCTTGGCCGGCGACCAGGACCGGACCTGGGCGGCGAGGAAGCCGGCGATCGCGTAGCAAAGCAGGATGTCGCCATACCAGATGAGCGCCCCGTGCAGGGCGCCGAACAGCAGCAGCCAGGCCAGCCGCCGATGGAGGATCGCGCTGCGCTCCCGGTCGTCCTTCTCCCCGCCGATCAGAAGGATCGAGGCGCCGAAGAGCATCGAGAAGAGGGTGACGAACTTGCGCTCGAAGAAGATGTGCACGATCGCCGAGACGGACTGGGATTGTGGATCCAGCGGTCCCAGCAGCAGAGGATTGAACTCCAGGGCGAAGGAATTGGCGAAGTAGGGCGCGTTGACCGCGAGTATGCCCAGGATGCCGAGGCCGCGGAGGACATCCAGGCTGGTGATGCGGTCTGACTGCGGTGTCATGGCGGCTTCCCGAGCGTTGCTGCTGGCCGCCACCCTAGCTCGGGATCGCCGGGCCGGGGAGGGCGCTTGCGCGGGAAAGGGCAGCATGGTTCCATCCCTGTGGGCGTCTGGCTTAGGTGAAACCCGTGCGTGAGAATTTGGCGATGGCGGGCCTGGCGGCGGCGTTCTGCGTCGCGCTTTCGCTCGCCCTGGCGGGGCCCGCGGCGGCCCAGCAGGGCATCCTGCTCCGCGACCCAGCGGTGTGCGGCGGATCAGACTCCGCTTTCTCCGAGGCCGCCTCCAAGAACGCCGAGTCCCTGACCAGCGCCCAGTGGTCGCCCTTCGGCTCGCCCGAGAAGGGCTGGGAGACCTACCTGCCGATGATCCAGCGCGAGCTGGGCACCTCATGCGGCCCCGGCACGCCCGAGTTCGCCAGGCGCCTGGCCGACTTGCAGGCCTCCCACGGGCTGGAGGTGGACGGGGTGTTCGGCTCCGGCACCTTCCAGGTGCTCAAGGGCCTGTGGCAGGAGCGGCGGCCCTTCATCCTGGCGCGCATCCGCGGCGAGTGCCCGGTGGCCCCGGTCGAGTACATCATGACCAACCTGCCCGCGCGAGAGGACACCTATAACCGCGAGGACCGACGCCTGCGCGGCGATGCGCTGAAGGCCTACCGCGAGATGTTCGCCGCCGCCCGGCGAGACGGGGTGCTGCGCGGCGACGACAAACTTCTCACCATCTTTTCCGGATACCGCCAGGCCGATGTCGACTCCGAACGCTGCGCCAGCGAGGGCAACTGCGACGGCAAGCGCCGCGCCACCTGTTCGCCCCACGCGACGGGATTCGCGGTCGACCTGAATATGGGCTTCGCGCCCGGCTCGCGGGTCGATTCCACCGCCGCCGCCAACCGCCTCTACCAGAGCCGCACTGCCGCCTACCGCTGGATGGTTCGCAACGCCGGCCGCTTCGGCTTCGTGAACTACATCTACGAGCCGTGGCACTGGGAGTGGGTGGGCGAACCCCGCGACGCCGCCTCCACCGCTCAGCCCGCGGCTTACACAGGGCAATGAGCCAAGCCTCAGATGTCCTGGGGATCACGCGGCGTGCGAGCGCCGCCGCCATCCTTCCGGCCTTCATGACCTACGCGCTGCTCGGTGAAGCCCAGGCCGCCGTGCCCGCGCGCCGTGGCGCCGCCCAACGCTGGATTGCACGCCAGGATGAAATCGGCCGCGCCCTGTCCCGCGGCGCGATGAAGCCGGTCGACTGGTGCCTCGAGGTCGAGCGGCTGGGACGCGAGGTCGACCTCGGGGAGCTCCTGGCCACCGTCAACCGCTCGCGCCTGACCGCCGCCGCCCCCGGTTCGGCGCATGACCCGGCCAAACGGTTCGTCCGTTTTCTGGACGACCACGGCGAACCCCGCCGCCTGGCTTACGGCGCGGCGCTGTTTGCCTTCCGCCCTGATGACGTGATCACTCCCCATGGCCACCGCCACATGGTCTCGGCGCACATGGTCGTCGACGGGAAGTTCCGGGTCCGCAATTTCGACCGGATTGGGGATGCGGAGGACGCGATGATCGTGCGGCCGACACGCGACTTCGTCGCGGGCGTGGGAAAAGTTTCGACCATGTGCAGCCAGCGCGACAACATCCACTGGTTCGTGCCGATCGGCGGCAAGCCGGCGATGACCTTCGACGTGATCATCTCGGGCCTCGATGCCGGACGGCCTGACTACGACATCAAGGCGATCGACGTGCTGGGCGGCCGTAGCCGCCGTGATGGAACGATTCTCGCGCCGGTTATGGACTTTGAGGCGTCGTCACGAAAATACACGGTACACGTCTGAGGCTTCGCACGATGAGCTTTCCTGAAACCCCCACCCGTCGCGCCCTGGGCCTGATGCTTGGCGCCGGCGCCCTGTCCGGCTGCGCAACGACCCTGTCCCCCGTCACGCCGGGCCCG
>JANNVY010000334.1:0-9203 GCA_031408375.1 Pseudomonadota bacterium
GCGGCGCTGACCGCCATCGGAAAGTAGCTTCGGAAGGGCCGCCGCGAGGCGGCCCTTTTCGCAGGCGGGTCAAGGATCGCAGAACACCCCCTCCTGCCAGAAGGTCTCGCCAAGCCAGGGGTGGACGAAACTGAGGCCGAAGGTGAACCGCCCCTCCCCATCGTCGCGGTGGAAGACGTGCGCGGCACCGGGCGTCAGCAGGTCCGGCAGCGGCACGCGCAGTCCCAGGACCTCCCAGAAATAACCACGGCTGCGAAAATGCAGGGCCCCGTCCTCGACGGTGACGTCCAGCGCCATGCCCAGGCCACCGCGCACCACCTCGACCAGCCCGCGCCGGTCGGCCTTCTTGCACGAACTGACCTTCACGGGCCTGCGCCCCGCGAAGCGATAGATCCGGTCCCAGACCAGCGCCCCGTCCGGCCGATTCCAGACGTGCACATCGACACCCACAGCCTCGCCACGCCAGGGGGCCAAGGGCGTGCCGATGAGACGGCAGAGATGGGCGAAGACCAAGCCGGCCGTCGAGGCCCGTACGCTCATTTCGCCTGCGTAGGTGCGCGCCGGCTGGTCGATGAAGCGGGCCCGCACGGCAAGGGGCAGGGCCGCCCAACCCGCCTCACCTACGAGGCCACGAAAGTCGGGATGGTTGGCCGCGGACGGCTTCTCTCGTCCCTGACCGACCATGCCGCCCGTCACCGCGAGGTCCGTCATCGCCGCCCCCTACCGCCTATCGCCGCCCAGAAAGGTCGAGACCTTCGCACCCAGGCTGACCAGCTTCTGCAGCGTGGGCCGCGGCACATGCCGCATCTGCTCGTACCAGCCGTTCACCTGCTCCATGAACATCTGCATGCCGCGCAGACGCGCCTTCACCGACACCGGCGTGTCAGGGTCGTTCTCGGCCTCGTCAGCGCAGGCGCGCAGCATCTCAAGCGTCGGATCGATTTCCCGGCGCTTGCGGCCCTCGACGATGGTCAGGAGCATGTCCCACGGATCGTGACGCGCCTCGAAGCGGTCGCGGCGATCGCCTTCGACGTGGACCAGCTTCACCAGGTTCCAGCCTTGCAGTTCCTTGATGCTGGTCGAGACATTCGAGCGGGCGATCACCAGGGTCTCGGCTATCTCCTCGGCCGGCATCGGCTCGTCGGACAACCACAGCAGGGCGTGGATCTGCGCAACTGAGCGGTTCACCCCCCAACGCTGGCCCATTTCGCCCCAGTGCAGGACGTATTTTCGCATGACGGGGGTAAGACGCACGACGAGTCGCTTCTCTAATTTCTGTCACGACAGAAATAGCAGAAATGCCGCAGTGCGCAATAAGGCCCGCAAGGTCGAATCAACCGCTTTCCGGCCCCCGCCCCTCCCGTGCTAGAAGGTCCGCTCGAATTCAGCGCGCCGGGCTTTGCAGGGCCGCGCCGGGGATCAGGGCGTAATGACGAAAATCAAGACGGTCGGCGTAATCGGCGCAGGCCAGATGGGATCGGGCATCGCTCACGTCTGCGCACTGGGCGGCTACGACGTGCTTCTGAACGACGTCGCCGGCGAGCGCCTGGAAAAGGCGCTCGGGCTTATCGCCACCAACATGGGTCGTCAGGTCGCCAAGGGCGCGATCGAGCAGAAGGCGATGGACGCCGCGCTCAAGCGCATCAAGCCGATCTCGGACCCGCAGGCGCTCAAGGACGTCGATCTGGTCATCGAGGCCGCAACCGAGAACGAGGCGGTCAAGAAGGAGATCTTCGCCGCCATCATCCCTCACCTGCGGCCGGACACCCTGCTGGCGTCGAACACCTCGTCGATCTCTATCACCCGGCTGGCGGCCGCGACGGACCGGCCGGGGAAATTCATCGGCCTGCACTTCATGAACCCGGCCCCGCTAATGAAGCTGGTCGAGATCATTCGCGGCATTGCGACGGACAAGGACACCTACGAGATCGCCGTGGCCTTCACCCAATCGCTGGGCAAGACCACCGCCAACGCCGAGGATTACCCCGCCTTCATCGTGAACCGCGTGCTGGTGCCGATGATCAATGAGTCGATCTACGCGCTCTACGAGGGCGTAGGGACGGTCGAGGCCGTAGATACGGCGATGAAGCTGGGCGCCAACCATCCGATGGGACCGCTGGAACTGGCGGACTTCATCGGCTTGGATACCGTCCTGGCGATCATGAACGTCCTTCACGACGGCTTGGCGGACTCCAAGTACCGACCCTGCCCGCTGCTGGTGAAGTACGTCGAAGCGGGATGGCTGGGGCGAAAGACCGGCCGCGGATTTTACGACTATTCCGGCGAAACCCCGGTTCCCACGCGATGAAGCCCGACCTGAAGACCCTGTTCACCGGTGAGGTGACCTGGCGCGAGCCGGTCGGCCTCTACAGCTTCGTCGGCTGGTTGGCGGCGGTGGCCTGGCCGGCGATTGTCGGCACACTGATCCTTTTTCCACCGACGCGCGAGGCTGGCGGCCTGTTGCACGACTGGCGATTGAAGGCCCTGATCGCCGGAGGCATCGCCATCGCCGCCATCGTCCACCTGGTCAGGAGCGAGCGGGAGCGGGAGGGCGGCCCGACGAGCCGGCTGGGCATCATCGCGCGCTTCCTGCTCTTCGGTTTCATCTTCACACTGGCCGCGCTGATCGTCGTGGTGTTGGGCTTTGCGATCGTCTCAGCGTTCGGCAACGAGGGGTTTCTGTCAGCATTGGGCGGCATCGAATCCACCCTCTTCCTGTTCGGCGTACTCACCCTGCCGTTCGCTCTGATGGTCGGTGTCAGCTACGCCCTGTGGGCCGGAGTCCTGGTCTCGACCATCACCTTTGCACCGCCGGTCCCTACGGTGCCAAAAGCCCGCGTCTCGGCCCTGTTCGGCGGTCCGTCCGAGGAAGCACCGCCGGTCGAGGCGGAGCTCGAACTCCCGCCTGAACCCGAGCCGGTCGCTGAGCCGAAACTCGACCTTGAAGGCGGCGTCGCGGTTCAGCCGGAACGGGACGAGCACTAGGTCGGGAGCACGCCAGGCGAAAGTGACCCGGGATTCGCCGCCCTAACGTACTCCAAGCCCGGGCCTGGACCCCTGTCCGTTTCAGGTGATGCCGCCTGAAACGGAAAGGGTCTAGGGGTTGCCCCAGATCCGCAGCAGGTTTCCGATCGCCTTGTCGAGCATCAGCCGGTTGGGTCCCTCGGGTGTGGTCCCGCGCACGCGTTGCAGGTCGAAGATCACCTCGCGTTCGTCGGCCCGGCTGACCATGGACTGCACCCAGCCCACCGCCGCGAACCGTTCGCCCGAGGTTACGGGCGTGACCCGGTGCAGCTGCCCGGTCGGATACAGCACAGCCGTCCCCGCAGCCGGCTTGAATTCCCGTTCGCCGTCCAATCCGTCCATGAGCAGGGCCCCGCCCTCATAGGTCTCGGGATCAGACAGAAACAGGGTGAAGCTCAGGTCCGTGCGCAGGCGGCGGCCGTCCTCGGCCTCCATGGTCGCGTCATCGGTATGGAAACCATAGGCTTCGCCTTCGCGGTAGCGCGAGAACAGCAGCCGCGACCAACGCTGAGGCCGGGCGTAGGCCATGAACACGGGTGTGCGCTCCAGCGCCTGGCGCACGAAGGCGCCAAGGGCGCGGACTTTCGGATCGGAGCCGTCGGCCTGGTGGTTGGCCTTGACCTTGGCGGCGGCCGGTCCAGCGGTCTTGCGCCCGTCTATGAAGGTCGCCTCGGCAAGGCTCGCGTGGACGCGGGCGAGGTCTTCGGTGGCCAGGATGTCAGCGATCGTCAGCATGGGCGTAACCTGCACAAACCCGGTCGCCGCGCAACGGGGCGGTCAATCGATAATGCGAATGACTTGCAACTAGACCCGCCGGACGTGTATGGCTCCCCGATCCAATCGCGAGCACCGCCATGACCATGTTCCGCCCGAAGACCTGGCCGAAAATCTTGTCCGGCGTGGGCGTCGCCGCCCTGCTCACCGCCGCCGCCTGTTCGAAGTCGGGAGAAGCCGGCGAGCAGGCCCCCTCCGGGACCGCCGACACCGCCGCCGTGGGCGAGGCGGGCGAAACCGCCGGCGGCGAAGGCGGGGTCGGCGAGGCCGGCGCCAGCGCGGCCTACGCTTCCATCCCTCCCGCCAGCCGCACGGCGTTGCGGATCGCCCACCTGCGCGGCTTTTTCCTGATCGCCGCAGAGGCCCGGAAGGCCGAGGGCGACGCTGAAGCCGCGGCGCTCGCGGGCCAGGGGATGCTCGAGGTCTTCGACCCCGCCGCTGATAACTTCCGCAAGGCCGGCATCAACGAGGCCCGGCTGCGCGAGGCCGCCGCCAAGGGCGACGCCGCCAGCCTGCTGGCCGCCATCTCCGAACTGGACGCCGCCCGCAAGCGCGTCGGCGGCGACCCGGCCGCGGTGATCAACGGCATGACGGGCATGGCCGCGGGCATGTACGGCCACGTGGTCGCGGGCGGGGCCATCGATCCTGTGGAGTACCAGCACTCGCGCGGCGCGGCGCTCTCGGCGCTGAGCGAGCTGGAGCATTTCGGGGGCGGCAACGCCAAGGCCCAGGCGGTCAAGGCCGACCTCGACCGTTTCATCGCGATGTGGCCCGCCCCGGTCGCGCCTGACGACATCGCCGAGGTCGCACCGGCCGGCGCCGTACAGGCCCAGGCGTCGCGGATCCAGCTGGCGCTGAGCTAGGCTTTCACCAGCGCGTCCAGCAGCGCACGCGCCTCCGGGCTGACCCAGTCAGCCTCGCCCATCACGCGCGCAACCTCGCGGCCCTCGCGGTCGTAGAGGACAGTGCCCGGCAGGCCTTTGATCCCCAGGGCTGACGGCAGCGCGAAGCGCGGATCGTGGTACAGCGAAAGCGGCTCATGCACGCCGAGGAAGTCGCGTGCGTTGGGTATGCGCTCCAGCGTGTCCATGCTGACCGCAAGCACCACCACGTCGTCGGGGTAGGCCCGCTGCAGCGCCGCCAGGGTCGGCATCTCGATGACGCACGGCGCGCACCAGGTGGCCCACAGATTGACCACCACCACCTTGCCGCGGAAGCGGGCCACGTCGACCGGCTTGCCGTCGGCGTCGTTGAAGGCGAGGTCGGCGAGCTTTGAGGGCCGGGCGGCGACCTCCAGCTTGCTCATCCCGCCCTTGGCATATTTCGCCCACGCCCCGGCGGAGGGGCTCGCCAGCGCGGCCGGCGCTTTGAACTCCAGCGGTTTGCTGAGATAGAGAAACCCTAGGCCTACGCCCAGAATGGCAACCACCGCCAGCCCAAGCCACAGCGCCAGCCTGCCCGCCTTCGTTTTACCGTCCGGACCTACGCCCATGACCTCTACTTCCGACTCTTCCAGCGTCTGGGGCGGCCGGTTCTCGGCCAGACCCGCGGACGTGATGGACGCAATCAACGTCTCAATCGACGTCGACCGCAGACTCTGGGCCCAGGACCTCGCGGGGTCGCAGGCCCACGCCGCCATGCTGGCCGCGCAGGGCATCATATCAGCGCAAGATGCGGCGGACATACGGCAAGGGTTGTCGCAGATCGAACAGGAGATCATCGCGGGGACATTCCCCTTCCGCGCCGAGTTCGAGGACATACACATGAACGTGGAGGCGCGCCTGCGCGAACTGATCGGCGCCGCCGCCGGCCGACTGCACACGGCCCGCTCGCGCAACGACCAGGTCGCGGTCGACTTCCGCCTGTGGGTGCGCCAGGCCTGCGAGCGCACGGCCAGCCAGCTGAAGACCCTGCAACGCGCGCTGGTGGCCCGGGCGGAGGAGAACGCCGACGCCCTGATGCCCGGCTTCACTCACCTGCAACCCGCCCAGCCCGTGACCTTCGGCCACCATCTGATGGCCTATGTCGAGATGTTCGGCCGTGACGGCGCGCGGTTCACAGACGCGCGTATCCGCATGAACGAGAGCCCGCTTGGTGCCGCCGCGCTGGCGGGATCACCGTTCCCCATCGACCGTGAGGCTACAGCGAAAGCGCTGGGCTTCGACCGGCCGACCGCCAATTCGCTGGACAGCGTCTCGGCCCGCGACTTCGCGCTTGAGGCCCTGGCGGCTGCGTCCATCTGCGCCGGTCACCTATCGCGGCTGGCGGAAGAGATCGTCATCTGGTGCACGCCGCAGTTCGGCTTCATCACCCTGTCGGACGCCTTCACCACCGGCTCGTCGATCATGCCGCAGAAGCGCAATCCCGACGCCGCCGAGCTGGTGCGCGCCAAGACCGGCCGCATCACCGGCGCCCTGGTGGCGCTGACCACGGTGATGAAGGGTCTGCCGCTGGCCTATTCCAAGGACATGCAGGAGGACAAGCCGCCGGTATTCGAGGCCTTCGACGCCCTGGATCTGGCGTTGTCGGCCATGACCGGGATGATCGGCGACCTGACGCCCAACCGCGAGCGCATGGCGGCGGCGGCGGGATCGGGGTTCTCGACCGCCACGGACCTCGCCGACTGGCTGGTGCGCGAGCTTGGCATGGCCTTCCGCGACGCCCATCATGTGACCGGCCGCGCGGTGAAGCTGGCGGAGCAAAAGGGCATCGGTCTGGCCGAACTTTCCCTTTCTGACCTGCAAGGCCTTGAAGCCGCCGTGACAGAAGGGGTTTATAGCGTGCTGTCACCCGAGGCCTCGTGCGCCTCGCGGGTCAGCTACGGGGGAACCGCTCCCTCGCAAGTGCGCGCGCAGGTCGCGCGGTGGAAGGAGTTGCTGGCATGAGCCCGCGTCTGTTCGTTCTTGTCGCCGCGATTGCGGCCCTGACCACTGTCGCCGGCTGCGGCAAACGTGGCACGCTCGACCGTCCCGATCCGATGTGGGGCGCTCCGGCCGACACCAGCGCCGATGCCGCTCCGGCCGAGGAAGGCGCCAACGATGATTCCGACGATGACGCCAACGCCGACCGCACCCGTCCCTACTCGACGTCGAAGCCGCGTGACCCGGCCCAGACCAATTCGCCGATCCGTGAGGCGCCCGTCGGTGGCCCCAGCGATCCCTACGGCCAGCCCAACGGCGGCAGCCCGGGACTGTAAAGCGGTCCTCGGCCCCCTGTTTCGGGAACCTGCATTTCAGGAACGGGTCAGAGCGCTGAAGCGGTCAATCCAGCGCGCAGATCCCCGGCAGACCGCGCATGCGGCCGCCGTCGTCGAGGCCGTAGCCGACGAGGTAGCGGGCGGGGGCTTCCCAGCCGATGAAGTCGGGCTGGGTTCCGCGCGGTTGCGGCCAGGGCTTTCTGGCGAAGACGGCGGTCAGGACCTCGGCGGCGCCGGCCTCGGTGATGATCCTCACGGCTTCGCGCAGCGACAGGCCACTGTCGAACACGTCGTCCAGGATCAGCACCTGCTTGCCGACGACGGAGCGTTGCAAGGGCGCGCGGACCTCGATCTGGCCGCGGCTGGCGTGATCGTCGCCGTAGCTGGCGATCCACAGGGCGTCGAAGGCGACCAGCTTGCCCCCGTCGGCCAGGGCCCGGGTCAGGTCGGCGGCGAACCAGATGCCGCCGGTCAGCAGGCAGACGGCGACGGTCTCGTCGCTGATGCGCGGCGCGATCTCGCGGGCCATGCGGGCCACGCAGTCGGCGACCTCGGACGCGGAAAGCAGGGAGACGGGCGCGCCGTCGGTTTGTGACTCAGCCATGGGGGGCGGATAGCGCCCGGGAGGCCTTCGTGTCTATGGCGTAGGGATCGGAAGCTGAAAGCGGCCGGGCGTCGACCGGCGCCGGCTCGGGCATGCTCTGCGCCGGACGCAGGCCTGGACGGCGGGCGGGCGCGGCGGCGGCCGGCGCCGGATGGGCCGGATCAGCGTGCGCCGCACCGGCGGGCGTCGCATGGGCGACGGCCGGGTGCGCGCGCGAGGGGGCGGGACGCGGCCTGGGCTTTGGTTTGGCCTTGGGCTTTTCGGGTTTGGGGACGAGATCCAGGGCGAACTCGACGGCGACGTCGTCGGCCTTGCCGGATGGGTCTTCCAGGGTGGCGGTGAAGGCGACGGCCTTGCCAGGCGCGACGCGCGGCGTGGCCAGACGGATCACCTGCGAGCGCATGCGCTTGCCGTGGCTGTCCAGCAGCGCGATGCGGATCGGTGGCGGCACGGCGCCGATATCCTCGACGTTGCGGATCTGGCCGGTGACGATGACAGAGCTGGAGCCGATGGTGGCGGGCTCGGCCTTGATGCGTTCGAATTCGAGGCCCGTGGGATTCACCGGCACCCGGGCGAAGGCGTAGGCGCCAGCGGCGCGCGGATACAGCTTCACCACATCGACCCTGAAGACGTAGGCCGCCACCAGCACGGCGGCGAAGGTCGAGACCATTCCGGCCCAGACCACGCCCGCGGTTGCGGCTTCCTTGACCTTGCGCCGCGCCTCGATCTTGGCGCGGAAAACCTTCGGCACGTCCGGGGCGGCGACACCCACGGGCTCGTCCGCCTTGAAGCTCAGCGCCTCGCGCGCGACCGCGCCCTCTTCGGCGGAGCTGGTCAGTTCGAGGGGTTCTTCCGCCTGCGCCCGCCACGAGTTCTTGCAGCTCGCGCAACGCACGGTGCGGCCTTCCGCGCCGAGGCGTGAATCCTCGACGAAATAACGGGTGGCGCACTCGGGACAGGTCAGTATCATGCCGGCGGATCGGAGGCTTACGCCCTCCCTTTGAGGTCTCCGATTCGAGCCCCATGCCGAGAAAAGCCGCCGCCCCTAGCGCCTCTCCGGCGGCCAAGAAGGCCGCAAACACGGAACCCGTCGTCCGCTTCGAGACCGTGGGCATGCGGTATGGCCGCGCGCCCGAAGTGCTCAAAGACGTTCGATTCACCTTGTCACCCGGCTCTTTCCACTTCCTTACCGGGCCTTCCGGAGCGGGAAAGTCTTCGCTGCTGAAGCTAATTTACCTCGCTCATGAACCCTCCCGGGGCAGGGTGGAGCTGTTCGGGCACGACGTGGCCCAGGTTCCGAGGCGCGACCAGCCCTTCCTGCGCCGGCGAATCGGCGTTGTTTTCCAGGAATTCCGCCTGCTGGACCACCTGTCGGCCTTCGACAACGTCGCCCTGCCGCTCCGCATCGCCGGAGGGAAACCGGCGGACTACCGCGAGGACGTGGCCGAACTGCTGGCCTGGGTGGGGCTCGGCAAGAAGCTGAACGCCATGCCCCAGGCCCTGTCCGGCGGCGAAAAGCAGCGCCTGGCCATAGCACGGGCCGTGGTCAATCGCCCCGAACTGCTGATCGCCGACGAGCCCACCGGCAACGTCGACCATGAGATG
>JANNVY010000335.1:0-2055 GCA_031408375.1 Pseudomonadota bacterium
CAAGCGCTTGCCGCACGACGGCAAGGCCTTCGGGCACCTGATGGTGAAGGGGTCCTTCGTGGCGGGCGCCTACTTCAAGGGCGCCGGCGGCAATATCCTGGACTCGGAGGGCTTCTTCGACACCGGCGACATCGCGACGATCGACCCGCTTGGCTACATGCAGATCACCGACAGGGCCAAGGATGTGGTCAAGTCGGGCGGAGAGTGGATCTCGACCATCGACATCGAGAACATCGCATTGGGCCACCCCAAAGCCGAACTGACCGCCGTAATCGGCGTGCCGCACCCGAAGTGGGACGAACGCCCCGTCCTGATCGTCAAGCTGAAGGCCGGCGAGAGCGCCGACAAGTCCGAGTTCCTGGATTTCCTGCAGGGCAAGATCGCCAAGTGGTGGATGCCGGACGACGTCGTCTTCGTTGACGACATCCCCTTGGGCGCCACCGGCAAGATCGACAAGAAGGTTCTGCGCGTCGCGCTTAAGGACTATCGTTTACCCACGCTTGAGACGGTCTAGGAGACCACGCCCATGGCCGCTCACCCCAAGTCTTCCATATTCGTCCGCATCGCGGCGGTCATCGGCGCGGCCGCAGCCTTGCTGCCCCTGGCCGCCATACTCGGCAGCCGGTTTGGCCTGCTCGACTGGAAATTCGGCCTGGGAACCCTGGTGGCCAAGTGGACGCCACCGCTGGCGATGCTGGCCATCGCGCTGGGGGTGATCGCGCTGATCGTCGCCCTCCGCGACCGACGCCGGCTGCTGGCCGGCGCCCTGATCGCCCTGCTGCCGCCGCTGGTGGCGCTGGGACTTCTGGCCAAGTTCAAGGCCGACGCCGACAAGGTCCCGCCGATCCATGACGTGGCCACCACCTGGGAGCGGCCGCTCGCCTTCTCGCGCGGCATCATGGACGCCCGCTCAGGTGCGACCAATCTGGTCGAGGCCAATCCGATCGTGCCCGCCAAGGCCGGCCCGCCCTGGGGCGGACGCCGCATCGCCGAGATCAACGCCGAGACCTGCCCCGGCGCCAAGCCGGTCATGAAACACCTCAACGCCGACCAGGTCGCGGCCGCCTTCGAGGCCGCCGGGATCCAGGTCACCGGCCGCGCGCCCTGGCGCGTCGAGGGCACCTACGAGAGCTTCTGGTGGGGCTTCAAGGACGACGTCGTCGCCCGCATCGACCCCGAACGCACCGACATCCGCTCGATCAGCCGCGTCGGCATGAGCGATATCGGCGCCAACTGCGCGCGGGTGACGAAGATCGTGGAAGCGCTGGGCGGCTGACCTACCCCGGCCCCTGGCCACCTTCGAACTCGAAGCCCGGCTCGCGCTGGCGGCGTCCGCCGAAGTTGTAGGTGAAGCCGAGGTAGAAGGCCCGGCCTCCGCGCCAGTCCCGGCGCTGGATTCGGTCCTGCAGTGTCGGCGTGTCGATCACCACCGTGTCTTCAAAGCTCTCGAGTACGTCCTGGGCAGTAAAGACCAGGAACAGGTTGTCCGACAGCTTTCGACGGTAGCCCAGGTTCAGCATGCCTGTGGCCTCGCGAAGCCCCTGCGCCTGCAACCGCTCACCCATGATCATGCCGTTGATCTGGACGAAGTCGTTGGGTGTCACCTGCCAGTTCAGGCTGGCGCGGCCCCCCGCAGAGGTCAGCGATCGCGTCCCGCCGACGCCCAGGTTGGCGGCGTCGATTTCCGCCCAGTAGATGTTGCCGCTGACGTTGTAGGCGAGGGTGGGGGTCAACTTGCCGTTGGCGACCAGTTCGAGTCCCGCATTTCGGCTACGGCCGAGGTTGTCGCGGGTCGTCAGGAAAACGCCGCCACCCTGGTCGATTACGACGTCGGTGAACGCGTCGCTGGTCTGGCGATAGTAGAGCGTCGCCAGGTAGTAGGTTTGACCGTCGCGCATCTGCCAGCCGGCCTCGAACGACTGGGTCCGTTCCGGCTCGAGAAACGGGTTGCCGGACCGCCGGTTGAACGGATCGAGATAGATGACGTAGGGGTTCAGGTCCTCGGGCCGCGGCCTTTGAACGCGGGTGCTGAAACTGGCGCTCAGCTGCTGGGTC
>JANNVY010000336.1:0-14177 GCA_031408375.1 Pseudomonadota bacterium
CAACCGCCCCTGGTCGACTAGCCGCGCCATCATGAGCGCCATGACTGTCTTGCCGGTCGAAAACACCGGGGCCAGGGTCCGCTCGTCCCAGGCCCGTGTCCTGGTCCGGTCCATGAAGCCGCCGATCAGGTCGACGACGACCTCGCCTTCCAGGCAGACGGTGAACCGTGCGCCCAGCTCCAGCCCCTCGGCGAACTGGGCCGCGAAGGCGTCCTTCACCTCGGAGAATCGGCTGGGGGCGAAGCCGTGGATCTCGGTCATGACAACCGTTCTACACCAAGCGCGGCGGTGGGGTGCACCAGCCTCTCCCCCAACGCGACCAGCGGCAACTCGGGCGATCCCCACTGGTCGGCGGCCTCGACGGTCTCGGCCACGGCGCGTGCGGCGCGCTCGGCGGCCGCGAAGGGCTCGCCGCCCTTGAGAAGTCCGGCGGCCAGCACAGCGGTGACCAGATCGCCTGTCCCGTTCGGAACCTGCGCCAGTCGGCAGTGGCTGTAGAGGCAGGCGGCCTCGGCGGAGGCGCAGACCATGCCGATCTGGCCGTCGGCGCAGGGAATCGAGGTGGCGAGCACATTGCGGCCAAGGGACCGCGCAGCGGCCACGACCTCGACGGCCGATCCCACCGGCAGGCCGGTCAGCCGGTTCAGCTCCCAGGCGTTGGGCGTCAGCCAGTCGGCGCGCGGGACCAGCAGGGTCGCGATGGCCTCGGCGACGTCCGGCTTCACATAGAGGCCCGACCCCTCGTCGCCCATGATCGGATCGACCACCACGACGGCGCCCGGCGCCTGGGCGCGCACCCGGTCGATGGCGGCGGCGGCGACCTCCACCTGGCCGGCGAAGGCGAAATAACCCGCTATCACCAGGTCGGCGAGCGCCAGCAACCCATTGGCCTCGATCCCGTCCAGCACGCCGGCGAAGGTCGCGGTATCCACCGCCCCGCCCCCCGGCGCGCCCCAGCCGGGATGACGGCCGAACAGCACGGTGGGCGCGACCACCGGATCGATCCCGAACGGCGCCAGGGCCAGAGCCTGGGCCATGCCGCCAACGCGGCTGCCGGCGACGTGGCTGGATAGGATGAGGGCGAGGGGCATGTGTCGCCTTAGCGCCGTCTACGGTCCCCGCCTAGCCACCGCCCTTGCCTTCTAGGTGAAGGCGTCGGCCACGCGGGACTGGCCGCGACCCTTCGGATCCGGGCCATGCTGGTTCGTCCCGGCCGTACCGTCCAGCAGCGTGAAGATGAACAGGACGATGCCGCCTAGGGGCACGATCGCCAGCAGGACCAGCCAGCCGGAGTTGTCGGTGTCATGCAATCGCCTGACCAGCACCGCCAGTCGAGGCAAGAACAGGACGAGGTAGATCAGAACACCGACGAGGACCAGGCCTCCGGTGATCGAGACTCCCTGATCGCTGAGCTGCCCGGAAGCGTCCGGCGGGAAGACTGCCGCGATGGCCGCGAACAGGATCAGCAGACCCAGCAGCAGGAGGCACTCGAAAAGCACGAAGAGCCAATACTCGGTGCGCCTGGCGCGTCCGTTGAACTCAGCGAACTTCTTCAACGGTTGAAACATCAATTCCACGAACAATCCCCCGGCATGAGCCCGCTACCGCTTAGCCGGGGGATGTATCAGGGGCAACCGCAAGCCCTTAGTAGCGGTAGTGGTCCGACTTGAAGGGGCCGTCGGGCTTGACGCCGATGTAGGCGGCCTGTTCGGCGGTCATCTTGGTCAGCTTGGCGCCCAGCTTGGCGAGGTGGAGCATGGCCACCTTCTCGTCGAGGTGCTTGGGCAGGACGTAGACCTTGTTCTCGTAGTGCTTGGTGATCCGGTTCGCCCAAAGGTCGATCTGGGCCAGGGTCTGGTTGGTGAAGCTGGCCGACATGACGAAGGAAGGGTGGCCCGTGGCGTTGCCGAGGTTCACCAGGCGGCCTTCGCTGAGCACGATGATCTTCTTGCCGTCGGGGAATTCCACATGGTGGACCTGGGGCTTGATCTCGTCCCACTTGAAGTTGCGCAGGCCGGCAATCTGAATTTCGCTGTCGAAGTGGCCGATGTTGCAAACGATGGCGTTGTGCTTCATCGCGCGCATGTGCTCGACGGTCAGCACGTCCTTGTTGCCGGTGGCGGTGACGAAGATGTCGGCGGTCTCGACCGCGTCCTCGACGGTCTTGACGTCATAGCCTTCCATCGCGGCTTGCAGGGCGCAGATGGGGTCGACCTCAGTGACCACCACGCGGGCGCCGCCATTGCGGAGCGAGGCGGCCGAGCCCTTGCCGACGTCGCCATAGCCCAGCACCACCGCGACCTTGCCCGACAACATCACGTCTGTGCCGCGGCGGATGGCGTCGACCAGGCTTTCGCGGCAGCCGTAAAGGTTGTCGAACTTCGACTTGGTGACGCTGTCGTTGACGTTGATGGCGGGGAACGGCAGGTCGCCGCGCTCAGCCATATGGTAGAGGCGATTGACGCCCGTGGTGGTCTCCTCCGAGACGCCCTTGATGGAATCGCGAATGGCCGAATAGAAGCCGGGCTTCTCAGCCAGGTAGCGCTTCATGACGGCGTAGAGCGCTTCTTCTTCCTCGTTCTCCGGGTTGTTGAGAACCGAGGGGTCCTTCTCGGCCTTGGGACCCAGCACGCAGAGCAGGGTGGCGTCGCCGCCGTCGTCGAGGATCAGGTTCGGGTAGCCCCCGTCGGACCACTCGAAGATCTTGTGGGCGTACTCCCAGTACTCGAAGAGCGTCTCGCCCTTGACCGCGAAAACCGGAGTGCCGGCCGCGGCGATGGCGGCGGCGGCGTGGTCCTGGGTCGAAAAGATGTTGCAGGACGCCCAGCGCACTTCGGCGCCCAGGGCTTCCAGCGTCTGGATCAGCACCGCCGTCTGGATGGTCATGTGCAGAGAGCCGGCGATGCGGGCGCCCTTCAGGGGCTGTTCCTTGCCGAACTCGGCGCGCACGGCCATCAGGCCCGGCATCTCGGTCTCGGCGATGGCGATTTCCTTGTTGCCGTAGTCGGCGAGCGAGATGTCCTTGACGATGTAATCGGTCATGGGGGCAGGGCCTTTCGGAGGCGTGCGGGGTGTGGGATTGGGCGGCGCTATAGCCGGTTTGGATGAGGATATAAAGATATCTTTATATGATTTCTCCCTCCCGAAGAGGGGAGGGAGAAGGGCTGGCGCTCCCAGCAGGCGCCGCTAGTCTCACGGCTGACCCTTGGGGAGGATCTTGCGTGTCCAAGTCGTTCAATCGCATCGCCGCCAAAATCGTAGGCGGTTTCGCCGCCCTCTCGCTCACCCTGGCCTGCGGAGCCTCCGCCCAGCCCCGGCCCGACGAGGTGTTGGTCATCCAGGCTGGCCGGCTACTCGACCGACCCGGCCAGGCCGCCCGTGGGCCCTCCACGATCATCGTGCGCAACGGCAAGATCGAGGCGGTCCGCGACGGGTTCGTGGATCCCGCGACCGTCCCCGGTGGCAAGCTGGTGGACCTGCGCGACCGCTTCGTCCTGCCCGGCCTGATCGACAGCCACGTGCACCTGGATTCCGATGTCGCCGGCACGGCGGGCCAGCTTGAGGACGTGACGCTCAGCCCGGCCGCCATCGCCTACAACACCGCCGTCAACGGGCGGAAGACGCTGCAGGCCGGCTTCACCACAGTGCGCAATCTCGGCGACGGTTCGGGCGCCACCCTGGCCCTGCGCGACGCCGTGGCGCGCGGCGACATGGAGGGTCCGCGCATCATCGACGCCGGTCGCTCGATCTCGACGACCTCAGGCCACATGGATGCGACCCTGGGCATGGCGGAGGACCTGCACGGCTCCATCGGGCAGGAGAATCTGTGCGACGGCGCCGATGCCTGCCGCCGCGCCGTGCGGCTGCAGATCCGGCGCGGCGTGGACGTGATCAAGATCGCCACCACCGGCGGGGTCAATTCGCGCATCGGCGCGGGCCTGGGCCAGCAGATGTTCGACGACGAGGCCGCCGCCATCATCCAGACCGCTCATCTCTACGGCAAGAAGGTCGCCGTCCACGCCCATGGCGCCGATGGCATCGCCGTCGCGCTCCGCGCCGGGGCGGATTCCATCGAACACGGCACCTTGCTCGACGAGGCGGGAATCAAGCTGTTCCTCAAGACCCGCGCCTACTACGTCCCGACGCTCTCGACCGTGAACGGTTACAAGGCGCGCATCGCCGCCGATCCCAACGCCTACGCCCCGGCCGTTCGCGCCAAGATCGACTGGCGCATCTCGATCACCGGCAAGGCGCTGGCGGCGGCCTATCCGCGCGGCGTGCGCATCGCCTTCGGCACCGACGCGGGCGTCTCCATGCACGGCCGCAACGCCGACGAGTTCGAGCTGATGGTCCAGTTCGGCATGAGCCCCATGGCCGCCATCCAGGCCGCCACGGTCAACGCCGCCGACCTGCTGGGGATCAGCGACCAGGTCGGCACGCTGGAGCCCGGAAAACAGGCCGATCTGATCGCGGTCACCGGAGATCCGACCCAGGACGTCACGGTGCTGAAGCGGGTCGGGTTCGTGATGAAGGGCGGACGGATCTTCCGATCCTAGCCGCCGCTCATCGTCCGCGCGCAGGCCGCCTTGCGGGTGGGGCTCATGTTGGGCGCCAGCACCAGGCGCTGGATCATCTCGGTCCCGGGCGCGACGGGCATGAAGCGATAGACCGTCTCGGCCCCATCCGGAGCCTTGATGCGGAGGCCGTATTCGACCGACGCGTTGCCGACCTCGCCGAACTCGCGCTTGACGATCTGCATGCCGTTGCGAAGGCCCGCGCGGTAAGCGGGGCTATCCTCGCGTACGCCGGTCAGGACGTTGTTGGCGGCGGTGGTGGCCTCGGCGTCCCAGCCGCGGTGGAAGTTCGGGCGCACGATGGTCTCGACCCGCGCGCAGGCCCCGAACAGGCCTTCGGGCAGGAGCACGGCCTGGCCGCGCTGGACCATCCGGTCATAGTCCGACGCCAGGTCCGGCCCGCCGGTCTCGCGGTACAGGCTGGAGAACAGGGCCGTCGCCATCGGATTGTCGCCGGCCTCGCGCAGCGTCCGGGCGCGGACCGTCTGGCCGGCCAGGACGTCGTCGAGGTCGCGCCGTCCGCCGGTGGCCTGACGAAGCCGGTAGTCCCAGTAGAGCGCCAGCAGCATGCCGCGCCGGTAGGGCAGCTTCTGAACGTCGGCCGAGGACCAGAATCCCTCCACGATCGCTTTGTTCGGGGCCAGGCGCGAGGGCGAGGTGGCGTAGGCCAGCATCTCTGAATTCAGGTGCTCGACGAATTCCTCCAGCGACCAGATTCCCGAGCGCAGCAGGGTGCGGTGGGTCAGGAAGTCGGTGAAACCCTCGCTGAACCAGTAGTCCTGGGCCTCGGGGTCCTGCGGCATGCCACCCAGTTGGCGCGGCGACCAGGTGTGCATGTGCTCGTGGGCCAGCAGGTAGCGCATCGGCTCCAGCGGCGTGTCGGTTCCGGCATAGAGCGCGAAGGCGTCGTCCAGACCCGTGCCCCCGATGGAGATCGACCCCTGCTGCGGGGTCATCGGCGTCAGGGCCACGAAGTAGGTCTCGCCCGGCGCCTTCCAGTAGTCGCGTTGGGCCTCCAGGACGCGGGTGATCAGGTCGGCGAAATCCCCGGCCTTGAAGGCGCTCCACTCGCCCAGCACCGCCAGGCGGATGCCGGCGCCCTTCACCTCGCGCTCGTAGAGCCGCAGCGTAGGGGATCCCAGCATCACGCTCTGCTGAATGTCGCCGACCCGCAGGCGGGCGCCCATGGCGGAGTGGTCGAGGTCCGAGGCCGTCTTCCAGCCCGCCGGCAGGTCGCCCCAGCGGAAGTCGGCCGGCAGGTCGGTCCCGTTCTCCGGCTCGGCGAACAGCCCATGGCCGATGGCCGAGAACCAGCCCGGCCGGATGATCGGCCGATAGGGATTGCCGCCTGGCCCACCGACCGCGGGGTCTGTGTCATAGGCGGTGACGATGCGATAGCGGACGGTCAGGGGCGCGCCGGGCGCGTGAGTCAGTACCCGCATTTCCGGCCCATCTTCCCGCGCGGTGGCGCCCTCGACGCTCAGGTCGCGCAGGTGCTTCCAGTAGTCGGTCTCGCCGGCCCATCGGTTGGGCAGGGTCAGGCGGGTCTCGCCGTCGGCGTCGCCCCGGAAGCGGATTTCCACGGCGATGGAGGTCAGGACGCCATCGGCCACGACGGGCGTGGCGCGATAGTGGACCATGTCGTCGGGGGCGGCCGCGCCAAGCAGCAGGATGGCGCTCGCGGCGGCAAGGAGGGCTCGGACTTTCATGGCGTCGCCCATAGCCAAGCTGTTTCGCGCGGGCCAGTTAAATGACCGAAAGGATTCTCCCTTTCCTTCAGGAAAGGGACAGGCGGCGCCAGCCGCCAGGGTATGGCCTAGCGACGCTGGCCGGTTCGCACGTCACCTGCGGTGGCAGGACCATACCCGTCAGCTTCGCTGCCACCCTTTCCTGAAGGAAAGGGAGAAAGGGCGCTCACCGACCCCCCAGGGTGCGGATGCATGTGGCGCGCCGGCCCGGCGTCATGTTCGGCGTCAGCACCACCTCCTGCAGCAGGATCGGTCGCGATCCCTGCGGGCGGTAGCGGATGACCTTGGCGCCCGTGCGGTCGACGACCCGGTACATCAGCTCCACGCGCGGATCGTTCTCCACCGCCGGCGACAGGCGCCCGACGATGCGCATGCCGTTGCGCAGGCCGGCCGCATAGGCCGGGCCGTGGGGATCGACGCCGTTGACCACGCCGCCCGAGGCGTTGGTACCGGCGGAATCGAAGCCGCGGTCAAAGGCGCGGGTCTCGATGGTCGCGACCCGGGCGCAGTCGCCGAACAGGTCGGCCGGCAGCAGGACAGGCGCGCCCTGGTCAACCAGCCGATGCAGGTCCGGCCCCAGGTCGCCGCCGAAGCCGCGGTAGGCCGCGCGCAGATTGCCGACCGCGTTGCCGGTCGGGCCCTGGCTCACGGCGCGGTCGCGCATGGCCAGCACCACATCATCGAGATCGTGGGCGCCGCGCGTGGACTGGCGCAGGCGGTGGTCCCAAAGCGTCGCCAGCATGAGGCCGCGCTGGTAGGGGAGGTCGGCGACCGCCGGGTCCTCCCAGAAGCCTACGGGCATGATGGAATTGGGCGCGCCGATCACCGGCGAATTGGCGTAGGCGCGCAGGATGCGGTTGTAGTCGGCAACGAACTCCTCGGGTGTCCACAGGCCCGAGCGCAGCAGGATGCGCAGGGTGTAGAAGTCGGTGAAGCCTTCGCTCAGCCAGTAGTCCAGCGGCTCGTCGCGGCCGGTGCGCACGCCGCCGACGCGGGTCGGGAACCAGACATGCTGGTGCTCGTGGGCCACGATGTGGCGCAGCGTCGGCTCGTCCACCTCGTTGGTCGACCACAGGGAAAAGGCGTCGCCCAGGCCCACGCCGTACTGGGCCGTGCCCTGTCCGGCCGGGGTGGTCATCGGCGTGACCGCGACGAAGAAGTCCTCGCCCTGCTCGCCCCAGAACTCCGCCGCCGCGCCCGAAATGCGGGTCATCAGCGCGGCCATCTGGGCGGAAGTGAACTTCCAGTCGCCGTGCATGGCGATGCGGATGTGACCGCCCGCCGCCTCGGCCGAGACGATTTTCAGGTCGCGGCCGCCGACCAGCACGGAATCGAACAGATCGCCGGTGTTGTTGACCTCGCCGGGATGGTCGAGGTCCGAGGCCACGGTCCAGCCGTCCGGCGTCGGGCCCCAGCGGAAAGTGGCGGGGCGGCCCACCGGTCCAGCCACCTCGGCGAACAGGGCCCAGCCCAGGACGGTGAAGCGGTCCTGGCGGACCACGGCGCGGAAGGGCGGACCGTCACCGGCCGTGAGCTCGCCGCGGAAGTCCTGCTTGACGCGGTAGCTGAGCACGATTGGCGCGCCGGGCGCGTGGGTAAGCTCCAACTCTGAATTCGAAATCCGCCGCAGCCGCGCGCCTGATGCCCGGATGTCCGAGACAGCGCGGAAGAGGTCCTCGGCGCCGGACCAGCGGTCGGGCAGGCGCATGTGGGTGACGCCGTCGCCGTCGCCTTCCAGCGCAACGTCGACGCGCAGGTCGGCGAGCTTTCCGGAGACCAGTTCGGGCGTGACGGTGTAGGTGACGGGCTCGGGGGCCGCACTGCGGGCGGCCCCCGTCCCCGAGGCGATGATGCAGGCCAGAGCGGCTAGAAGCCAATGGCGCATGGTGACGGTCCCCCGACTACACCGGCCTTCACCCTACGCTGTTGTCAGGACTTGCAAAGTGCGACCAGTGGAAGCTTGGCCGCTGGCGAGGCTCCGCCGCCTGAGAGGCTCAGATCCCGCGACACCACTGTCCCAGCAATCCAGTCGGGGTCTTGCTGCACCAGCCCAGGAACCAGACGTCGGTCGAGCCGACGCCGAACTCCCTGACCACCCAGCGGCCGCCCTGACGCTGCAGGATGGCCTCGGTGTGGACGCCGTCCATGTTCTCGTCCGGGTTACGGATAGCGCCGCCGCCCTTGCGCTGCGGATTGGCGCGCACGAAGGCCCAGCCGCCGCCGACGCGAATTTCCTCAACCACGAACTGGATGGGCCGCACGCCAAGCTCGCGCTCCACGCCCGGCCGAAGGGCGTCGAGGATCGCCTTGCGTTCCGGCGTCCCGGCTGCCGGCGAGCTGAAGGCCGCGGCGAGGGCGGTCGTGGCGGACAGGGCCAGGGCGGCGGCGGCGATCAGGAACTTGCGCATGGCGGACTCCAAGATTGTCCCCGCAAGCTCCACGGTAAGCTGGCGCTTGTCTACTTTTCTTCCTCGAAGCGGCACTCGACCAGGGCCGACAGCTGGTGCACCGCCTCGTCGGCGTCGGCGCCTTCGGCTTCGATCTCGATCGTGCAGCCGGGGCCGGCGCCCAGCATCAGCAGACCCATGATCGACAGGGCGTCGACGGTGGTCCCGTCCTTTGTCACCTTGACCTCGGAGGTGAAGGCCGAGGCGGCCTTGACGAACTTGGCCGAGGCGCGGGCGTGCAGACCGCGTTCGTTGCAGATCTCGACGGTGCGGCGCGCCGGCATGGACGACCTACTTCTCGCCGGCCAGGACGTAGGAGGCGACGGAGATGTACTTGCGCCCGGCCTCCTGGGCCAGGTGCACGCACTCTTCCAGACTGGCCTTGTGGCGAACCCCGGCCAGCTTGATCAGCATGGGCAGGTTCAGGCCGGCGATCACCTCGGCGCCGGTCTGGTTCATCGTGGTGATGGCCAGGTTGGACGGCGTGCCGCCGAACATGTCGGTCAGCAGGATCACACCCTTGCCGGTGTTCACGGCCGCGGCGGCGTCCAGGATGTCCTGGCGGCGTCGCTCCATGTCGTCTTCCGGCCCGATGCAGATCGCCGCCACGCCCCGTTGGGGACCGACGACGTGCTCCATCGCGGAAATGAATTCGGCCGCCAACCCGCCGTGGGTGACGATCACGAGCCCGATCATCCGAACCTCTTGCTCAGTTTCGAGCCCCTCTCGAACCGGCGTAGCGTGCCGGGCGAAGGGGGCTAGATAGGCCCAAGCGCGCCCGGTTCCAAGCGTTCCCTGCTATTCTGTGCGCGTCGAAAGGGCGCGCTCCACCTTGATGAGGGCCGAAGCCTCCAGCGGATTGAGGTGGATACAGGGCAAATCGAGCCCTTCAAGGACCCTGGATTCCGGCGCCGGCATGCGCTCAACCTCGGCGGAATCGCAGACCACCGCAAGGCTGGCGCGGGCGAACTGGAGGGCCGGTTCGATTTCGATGCCCAGTCCGCGAGCCTCGATTCTCCCCGCGATGGCCTCGGGCGCGCGGGCCCAAAGCGCGCCGCCGGAGGCCCAGATCAGGCTGTAGTCGTCCGACACCAGCCGCCATCCGGCCTGCAGGGCGCGGAGCGCGAGATCGCTCTTCCCCGCCCCCGAGGGACCGAAAAACAGGGCGGCCCGCCAGCAACCGTCGGCCCACTTGGCCACGGCCCCCGCATGCACGATCACTTGGGTTCACTCATAGGGGCGCCTCCGGCAGCCTGACGGTGAAGACGGCGCCGATTCGTTCGCCTGCCTCGTCGACACGGTTTTCAGCGCGAATGTCGCCGCCGTGCGCTTCGACGATCTGCCGAGCGATCGAAAGGCCAAGGCCCGAGTTCCCCCCGAACACCGTCCCCTTAGGCCGCGAGGTGTAGAAGCGTTCGAAGACGGATTCCAGATTTTCCGCCGGAATGCCCGGACCGGCATCCTCGACCCGGATCACGACCCACGAGCCTTCGTCGCCCGGGACCCGGTCCAGATTCACCCGCACCTCGCCGCCAGCCGGGCTGAACGAACGGCCGTTGTCGATCAGGTTGCGGATCACCTGCCCAAGCGGCCCTTCGCGGCCGACCACCTTCAAGGAGCCGTTTTCGGGCGTGACCAGGTTGACGCCCACGTCGCCGGCGATGAAGTCCTGCCTGTAGAGCGCCGTGATCTCGCCCAGCAGTCGGCTCAGGTCCACCGAACGCGGGGAATCGCGCGACAGCTCGGCGTCCAGGCGCGAGGCGTTCGAGATGTCGGTGATCAGCCGGTCGAGGCGATTGACGTCCTGTTTCAACAGGTTGACCAGCCGCGTTCGCTGAGAGGCCTCCTTGACAAGCTCCAGCGTCTCGATCGCCGAGCGCACAGAGGTGAGCGGGTTCTTGATCTCGTGGCTGACGTCGGCGGCGAAGCGCTCGATGGCGTCCATGCGCGTCGACAGGGTGTCGGTCATGGTCTCCAACGAACGGGCCAGATCGCCGATTTCGTCCTCGCGCGCCTCCAGGTCGGGAAGCGAGATGGCGCGGGCGCGGGCGGCTCGCACCTGATCAGCGGCGGCGGACAACCTGAGGATCGGCCGCACCACGAACATGTGCAGCAGCACCGACGACAGGAGCGTCACGGCGAAGGCCACCAGGATGAACGGCAGCAACGCCAGCCGCTGGGCAGCCACGATGGCGTCCACGTCGCTGGCTTCCAGCGTGAAAGCCGCCACCACCTGGCGCACCCGCTTGATCGGCACGGTGACTGAGACGATCCGGCGCCCGGTCTCGGAGCGCCGCACGGTGGCGGCGTTCTCGCCAGAGCGCAGCACCTGGGCGACCTCGCCGGCCAGGGCCACGCGCGCCTCGCGAAGCTCAAGCGCCTCCTTGGCTTTCGCCCTGGGATCGGGCGCCGGTCTGGCGGCTTGCGCCGGAGGCAGGGGGGCGACCTCCACGCGCGAGGACGTCAGGTAGCTGTCGGTTACGAGCTGGCCCTGGTCGTCAAACAGCCGCGCGCGCTGGCCAACGGGGATGTAGCGGTCGCGCATGACCAGCTGCGCGCGGTCGAGCTCCAGTCCGGGCGCCGGGACGCCGGCGGTCGCCACGTCGCCGATGATGTCGGCGATCAGCTCGGCCTGGGCGGTCAGGGACTCGATCCGGGTTTCCAGCAGGCCCCGGCGGAACTCGTTCAGCACCAGGGCGCCGCCGACGAGGATCAGCAGCCCGAGCATGTTGAGCGCCAGGATCAGACGGCCAAGCCGCGATCCCGTGAACCGCCACCCCGGGAGGATGGACCGGCCTGATTCAGCTTTCGCGGTAACGGTATCCGACGCCATACAAGGTCTCGATCGCGTCGAATTCGGGGTCTACCTGGCGGAACTTCTTGCGCATCCGCTTGATGTGGCTGTCGATGGTGCGGTCGTCGACGTAGACTTGGTCGTCGTAGGCCGCGTCCATCAGGTTGTCGCGGCTCTTCACGAAGCCCGGTCGCTGCGCCAGCGCCTGCAGCAGCAGGAACTCCGTGACTGTAAGCTTCACGGGTTTGCCGTCCCACATGCAGTCGTGGCGGGCCGGATCGAGCGTCAGCTTGCCGCGCTTGAGCGCCTTGGCCGCCTCGCCGGTCAGCTCGGTGCCGTCATCGACGCTGACGCCGGCGCGCCGGAGCACCGCCTTGACCCGCTCAAGCAGCAGCCGCTGGGAGAAAGGCTTGTGCATGTAGTCGTCGGCGCCGAGGTTGAAGCCGAGGATCTCGTCGATCTCCTCGTCCTTCGAGGTCAGCATGATGACCGGCAGGTTGGAGGTCTGGCGCAGGCGGCGCAGCACTTCCATGCCGTCCATGCGCGGCATCTTCACGTCCAGGATCACCAGATCCGGCGGATCATTCTGTAACGATTCCAGGCCGGAAGCCCCGTCGTGGCAGGCCCTGACCGTGTGGCCGTGGCTTTCCAGCGCGATCGAAACCGACGTGGTGATGTTCTCGTCGTCGTCGATCAGGGTGATGTCGGCCATGGGTCTCTCCGGTAGGCGTCTTGAGCGGGAGGCTAACGAGCGTCGGCACTGCGCGCAAACCACCGCTCTTCAACGCGGACTTAATGCCTCTGGTCCATGGTGAAGGCAGGATTCAGGCGGGTTTTTGCATGGAACGAGGCCAGGTTCACTACGAAGTCTTCGTTCGCGTCTCCGCTCTCGCCCCGTGGCGGCTCGAGATGGCGACCGAACAGCGCGACGTGGCGACGACCCTCGCCGAGGAAATGCTGACGGACAAACGCGCCATCGCCGTGCGCGTGACCAAGGAAACGCTCGATCCGTCGAAGATGGAATTCAACTCCGTCACCCTGCTCACCAAGGGCGCGCCCGAGCCGTCTCGCAAGACCCGCGAGCGTGCGGCGTCCGCGGAACCGCCCTGCGTGTCGCCCCAGGACCTTTACGGCTCGCATGCGCGCGAAACCATCGGCCGGGTGCTGGAAGACTGGCTGCGCCGCAACCGCGTCACGCCGTTCGAGCTCCTGCATAGGCCCGACCTTGCCGAAAAGCTCGAAGCCTCCGGCATGGAATTGCAGCACGCCATCCAGAAGATCGCCGTGCCCGAGAGCCAGGCGACCGGCCAGCCGGTCCACGACGTCATGCGCGCCTATCAACGGCTGACCGACCAGGCGATCGAGCTGGTCATCAGCGCGGGCCGGAAGAGCCGCTTTCCCGACCTGGCCGGGCAGTCAATCGCCGAGGTGGCCCGCAAGCTCATCGGCGAGCCGGATCGCACCTTCATCCTGGGCGGCGCCATCTGCGCCGTCCTCGCCCGCGCGACCCGGCCGAGCGAGAAGGTCGGCTTCCTACTCGACTTCGTGGAAGAGGCGCCGGACGAGGCGCAGCCCACTGCGCTCATCCGTGTGGTGGTCGAACAGCCCTTGGCCGAGATCCTGGCGTCGCCGGCCGGTCTCGCCGACCTCCTCGGCCCCGACATGGACCTGGGGGCGACGCTGGCCGCGCTCACCCGCCTTGCCGCGCCCGACGAGGTCGAGGCGCTGATTCGCATGGAGCCGGCCCTCGCTGAACAGATTCCCGCCCTCACCGGTCCGGCCGAGCGGCTCGGACGGCAGATGCGCGCCGGCGCGTTCAAGATGCTGGGCGGCTATATCGCGCGTCGGGTGGTCAAGGAGCTGACCGGGCCGCGCCGGCTGCGGCCCTCGGACGCCGCCGGCGAGATCGACATCCTGCGCGCCCTGGCCATGGCCCTGACCGCTTCGGAGGGCCGACTCCTGTCCCTCGACGAAGTGCAGGAAGCTTTTCAGGCCCGCTCAAAGTCGATCGTCACCTCCGATTTCGTCGACTCCTTCCTCAAGGGCGCGACCACAGCCCGCGAGGAGGCCGAGGCCCTGGTCTGGCTGTGCGAGAACGTCACCGGCGCCGGCAACAAGCGCGAGGCCGCCCGCTGGCTGCATGCCTGCGTCTCGGCCCTGAAATTCGAAAAGGAAGCCCGTCACAGCCCCGAAAGCCCGGCCGCCAGCCTGGGCAGGCTCGCCGCCGTGCAACGCTCGGTGCGCGGCGCGGGTCTGAGCGAGGCTGACACCGGCCTGATTGTCCGCAGGCTTGGCGAGCTGGGGGCCCAGGTCGAGGCCGACGCCCGCATCTGCGACCAGATCGCCCGCGCCCCGGTCCCGCCGCTGCAGAAACTGACCCTGCTGCTGGGCCTGGCGTCCGGCCAGGGCGCGCCCTTCGGCGGCGCCACCGAAAAGGCTAAGGGCGAAGTCCTGCGCCTGCTCAAGGCCCCCGCCGCCCGGGAAGCGCTCGCCGCCGCGCCGGAGATGGCGGGCAAGATCAGGCCGATGCTGCAGGCGGCGGGGTTGGCGGCTTAGGAATCTGGCGGCGAGGTCGTCTCGGCTTCGTCACCCTCCCCCAGCAGGTCGGCGCGCT
>JANNVY010000337.1:0-3820 GCA_031408375.1 Pseudomonadota bacterium
GATCGACGGTCGCCGCGCCCGCCTGGGCCGGGCCGAATGGGTCGGCGCGCACTCCAATGGCGACGGCACCGAGCTGTGGTTCGGGTTCGACGGCGAGACCAAGATCCGCTTCCGTTTCATCGACGAGCTCCGACCCGAGGCCGCCGAAGTGGTGAACCAGCTCAAGGCCATGGGCCTGACGGTCGAGATCCTGTCGGGCGACGCGATCTCGCCCACACGGGCGGCCGCCGAAGCTCTTGGCGTCGGCCGGTTCAGGTCCGGCCTGACCCCGATCGAAAAGGGCTTGGCCCACGACCAGATGAAGGCGGACGGCCTGCACACGCTGATGGTCGGAGATGGCCTTAATGACGCGGCCGCGCTTGCCAAGGCGCACGCCAGCATGGCTCCCGGGGCCGCCGCCGAGGCCAGCCAGAACGCCGCCGACCTGGTGTTCGAAAGCGGCCTGGACGCCGTGCCCGAGGCCATCGCTGTCGCTCGCCAGGCCCGAAAGCGTGCGTTGGAGAATTTCGGTCTGTCGGCGGCCTACAACGTGGTCGCCGCACCGCTGGCGATCTTCGGCCTGGCCAGTCCCTTTGTCGCCGCCATCGCGATGAGTGCCTCGTCCCTCGTGGTCACCCTGAATGCGCTGCGTCTGACGCTTCGGAGCGCGCGGTCGTGAACGCCATGATGTGGCTGGCCCCGATGTCGGTGCTGCTGGGCCTGATCGGTCTGGCGGCCTTCATCTGGACCTTCGCCGCCCGCCAGTACGACGATCCCCAGGGCGACGCCGCGCGCATCCTGCTGGACGATGACGACGCCCCGCCGCCGCGGCCCGCCGAGGCTCCGACCGGGGATGGCGCCGATGCTGGATAGCCCGCCGTTCCTGCTGCTGGTCGACGACGACGATCCGGTGATCGATTCCCTGGCCTTCGCCTTCGAGCTTGAGGGCTTTCGGGTCATCACCTGCGGTGACGCCGACAGCGCCCTGGCCATCCCCATCCCCGAGGGGCGCGGGTGTCTGGTGATCGACCTGAACCTTCCCGGCATGGACGGCCTGGAGCTACTGGCCCAGCTGCGGGCGCGTGGCGCCGAGGCACCCGCCGTGCTGATCACCACCCATCCCACTGCCCAGGTGCGGGAGCGGGCCCGGGCCCAGGGCGCGTTGATCGTGGAAAAGCCCCTGCTCACCGACGCCCTGCTGGACGCCGTGCGGGGCCTGGCTGGCGTCTAAGGCGTCAGGGCCGGTCAGCGCGACTGGGCCAGCACCGTCATGCGCACCAGTTCCGACAGGCTGCGCGCTCCCATCTTGGTCATCACGTTGGCGCGGTAGACCTCAACGGTGCGGGGGCTGATGCCCAGATCGTAGGCGATCACCTTGTTGGCCCTGCCCGCGACCAGTCCTTCGAGCACCTCGCGCTCGCGGGTCGACAGGGAGTCGAGCCGGCGTTGAACCGCCACGAGGCTGGCGTCCTGCTTCTCAGTCTCGGCGTGCAGCTCAAGCGCCCGGCGCACGGCGTCCAGCAGGGCCTCGTCCTCGAATGGCTTTTCCAAAAAGTCGACGACCCCCGCCTTCATGGCTTCGATGGCCAGCGGCACATCAGCGTGGCCGGTGATCATGATCACGGGGTGAGGCGCATGCAGCTGCTTCAAACGCCGCACCAGCTCGATCCCGTTCATGTCGGGCATGCGGACGTCGGTAACGATACAGCCCGGTTCGATCCCAGGCAGGGCCGCCAGCAGGGCCACGGCGGACTCGTAGGTGCGCGTGTCCAGGTCGGCGGTCCCGAGCGAGAAGGCGATCGAGTCGCGCACCGCCGCATCATCGTCGACTATGTGAACAACCGCGTCACTCATCGTCATTCAGGTCCACATCACCGGCGGTCTTCAGAGTCACGCGGAAAATCGTGCCGCCGGCCGGATTCGGCTCCACCCATATCCGCCCGCCGTGGGCCTCCACAATGGTCCGCGAGATCGATAGCCCCACGCCCATTCCCTCGCGTTTGGTGGTCACGAAGGGCTGGAAGAGCTGGTCGGCCACCTCCGGATCGATGCCGGAGCCTGTGTCGCTCACGGAAATCTCCGCGGCCTCCTCGCCGTCTGCACGAATGGCGATCAACAGATTCCGCGTCTCGCGGCCTTCCATCGCCTCCATGGCGTTGCGGATGAGATTCAGCAGCACCTGCTGTATCTGCACCTTGTCGGCCAGCACCAGGTTGATGCCGGGGTCGAAGTCGAACTTCACCCGCACTCCGTGCTCCTTGGCGCCGACGAGGGCCAGCGCGCTGGCCTCCTCAACCAGCTTGGGCAGGCTCTCGACCCGCCGCTCGGTCTCACCGCGGGCCACGAAGTCGCGCAGGCGCCGGATGATGTCGCCCGCCCGCATCGCCTGGTCAGCGGCCTTGTCCATAGCCTCCGTGACCCGCTCGCGCGGTACCGGGTCGGCCTTCAACAGGCGTGCGGAGCCCTTGAGGTAGTTGGCGATGGCCGAGAGCGGCTGGTTCAGCTCGTGGGCCAGTGCCGACGCCATCTCGCCCATGGCGGTCAGGCGCGAGATGTGGACCAGTTCGGACTGCAGCTCCTGGAGCCGCGCTTCGGTCTGCTGCCGCTCGCTCAGGTCCCGCACGAAGCCAGTGAAATAGCGCCGTCCGGTCGAGTTCATCTCGCCGACCGCCAGCTCCATGGGAAAGGTCGAGCCGTCACGGCGCTCGCCGACGACCACCCGTCCCACCCCGATGATCCGGCGCTCGCCGGTCTGCAGGTAGCGCCCCAGGTAGCCGTCGTGCGCCTCACGGTAGGGCGAAGGCATCAGCATCTTCACATTGGAGCCTGAGACCTCGTCGGCAGTCCAGCCGAACAGGCGTTCCGCAGCCTGGCTGAAGGACTGGATGACGCCGTGGTCGTCGATGACCACCATGGCGTCCGGCACGGTGTCGAGGATCGACTGCAGATGCGCCTCGCGGGCCCGCAGGTTGTCGTTGACGAGCAGGGCGCGCATCCGCATGCGCTGGAACAGCTCCCCGCCCAGGCTGACGGATGCACCAAAGATCATGAAGACCAGCGCCCCGACCGTATCGCCTGGGCCGTAGCGGTTGGTCTGCCAGGCGGCGAATAGGCCCGCCACCAGGCTCAGAACCGTCGCCAGTCCGCCAGTCAGGGCGCCGGCGAGGGCCGCGGCGGCCACCACCCCCGGTATGAACAACAGGAAGGCGGGCTCTTCGCTCAGGACCGGCCACAGGGAGAGCCTCAACACAAGGGCGAGGACCGTCCCGCCCACCGCGGCAACGAGCCCCGCCCGCCAGCGTCGCCCCTCCAGCCCCAGGCCGGTAGGGTCGATCTCTTGCCGCTTGGCCTCCAACCGGAACACGCCCGCCTCCGCCACCAACGTCTAGTTTCTAGGGAGCGTCGCCCCCTTGGTCGATAGACGATCGCGGAGCCGCGTCGCGCCAGGCCTGCCGTTGATCTTCCTCAAGGCGGGAAACCGGACCTGAGTACCTGCTGGAAATCCCAAGAGGATGGCTTCGATGGCCGTGATCGACAGCAAGCGTGGGTCTGCCCCCCTGGGCGGGATATTTCTTGCCTCGGTCTTCGGCCCTATGGTGTTGCTGGCCATCGCTTGGACTGTGGTCGGCGCCCTTGGGTCCGGCGTCGGAGACGTGCATGACCCGCGCGCCACGGTCATGGACATCATGGTCATGGTGCTCCTGGTCTCTGGCGGTGTGCTGTTCTGCGAAACCCTGGCCTTGGCCCTCGCGCGGCTGGCCCGCCGGCGTTGACGCCTACTCGGTCGTCCGGCCGTCGAAGTGCTCATGCGAAGCCTCGGCGTCCTCGCGCGTGGCCCGTA
>JANNVY010000338.1:0-2098 GCA_031408375.1 Pseudomonadota bacterium
CCCAGCTGACCAACGCGGCCTATTCCGACCCGCGCCAGCGCCAGCTGTTCAAGAACATCATCTATGTCGGCGCCCTCGCCCACATCCTGGGCATGGAAACCGCGGCCATCGAGCAACTGCTGGCCGAGCAGTTTGCCGCGAAGCCCAAGTTGATCCCCGCCAACGTCGAGGCCCTGAAGATGGGCCGCGAGTGGGCGACCGAAAACCTGCCCGCCATAGGGTTGAAGGTGGTGCGCGCCGACAAGGTGGGCGACCGCATCTTCGTCGAGGGCAACAACGCCGCGGCGCTCGGCGCCGTGTACGGCGGGGCGACCGTCTGCGCCTGGTATCCGATCACGCCCTCGACCTCCCTGGCCGAGGCCTTCACCGAGCACTGCCAGGACCTGCGCATCGACAAGGCGTCCGGCCAGGCCAACTTCGCCATCGTCCAGGCCGAAGACGAGATCGCCTCGATCGGCATGGTGGTGGGTGCTGGCTGGAACGGCGCGCGGGCCTTCACCTGCACCTCCGGCCCGGGCATCTCGCTGATGCAGGAGTTCATCGGCCTTTCCTACTTCGCCGAGATTCCGGCGGTGATCTTCGATGTCCAGCGCGGTGGGCCGTCCACCGGCATGCCCACGCGCACCCAGCAGTCCGACATCCTGGTCTGCGCCTACGCCAGCCACGGCGACACCAAGCACCCCCTGCTGCTGCCGATGGATCCGGGCGAGTGTTTCGAGTTCGGGGCGCTGGCCTTCGACCTGTCGGACCGGCTGCAGACCACCATCTTCGTCATGCTGGACCTCGACATCGGCATGAACGACTGGCTGACTGACCCCTTCACGTGGGACGACTCAAAACGCCTGGACCGGGGCAAGGTGATGACCGCAGAGATGCTGGAGGCGGGCGCTGATTTCGGCCGCTACAAGGACGTCGACGGCGACGGCATTGCCTTCCGCACCTATCCCGGCACGCACCCGTCCAAGGGCGCCTATTTCACCCGGGGAACCTCGCGCGACCCCTACGCCCGCTATTCCGAAGAAGGCGCGGTCTATCAGGCCAACATGTTGCGGCTGTTGAAGAAATTCGACACGGCCAAGGACCTGATGCCGACCCCCGTGATTCGTGCGGCGAAGAAGCCGACCTCGCTGGGCGTGATCTACTATGGCTCCACCGCCCCGGCGATGGACGAGGCCCTGGCCGAACTGGGCGACGACGGCATCCAGCTGGACGCCATGCGCGTGCGCGCCTTCCCGTTCCCGGACGCCGTGTTCGATTTCGTCGCCGCCCACGACCGCGTCTTCGTGGTCGAGCAGAACCGCGACGGCCAGCTGCGTTCCCTGTTGATCAACGAGGGCGAGATCGATCCCGCCAAGCTGACGGCAGTGCTGCATTTCGAAGGCGCGCCGATCACCGCGCGCTTCATCATCGACCGGATTTCAGCGCTGCTGGGCGGCGCTGAACGCGAGGCCGCCGAATGACCTACATCGCCAAGCCCCAGTTTCATCACCCCGACCTGCCCAGGAACAGCCTGGGCTTCACCCGGCGCGACTACGAGGGGCGGGTCTCGACGCTTTGCGCCGGCTGTGGCCACGACTCCATCTCCGCCGCCATCGTCCAGGCCGCCTTCGAGCTGGACCTCGAGCCCCACCGCCTGGCCAAGCTGTCGGGCATCGGCTGCAGCTCGAAGACGCCCGACTACTTCCTGGGCGCCAGTCACGGCTTCAACACGGTGCACGGGCGCATGCCGAGCGTGCTGACGGGCGCCAACCTGGCCAACCGCGAGCTGATCTATCTGGGCGTCTCGGGCGATGGCGACAGCGCCTCCATCGGCCTTGGCCAGTTCGCCCACGCCATCCGGCGCGGCGTCAACATGGCCTATATCGTCGAGAACAATGGGGTCTACGGCCTGACCAAGGGCCAGTTTTCGGCCACCGCCGACCAGGGCAGCAAAAGCAAACGCGGTGCCGTCAACAACGACGCGCCGGTGGACTTGGTGGGCCTGGCGCTGCAGCTGGGGGCCAGTTATGTGGCGCGTGGTTTTTCGGGCGACAAGGGGCAATTGGTGCCGTTGCTCAAAGGTGCCATCGCACACGGCGGCGCGGCTTTCATCGACGTC
>JANNVY010000339.1:0-6146 GCA_031408375.1 Pseudomonadota bacterium
CCCAGATGAAGATCCCCAGCCGGTCAGCCGCCTCGATCACCGCCTCACGATCCAGCACGATCAGGCCGTGGGCCTCGCCGGCGATGCCAATCAGGCCGGCCGCGGCCGCGTTCTCGATGGTCTGGACCCCGATCGTGGGCAGATCGACCCGGCGCTCCTGGATCGGCTTGGGCGCCTTGGCCAGCACGCCGCGACGCTCAGCCGGCGTGCCGCGCAGGGCCTCTGGCAGGCTCGGAATACGCGCCAGCATTGCGTCGGTGCCTTCCTGCGCCTCGATGGCCAGCACGAGGCCGTCGCAGACCACTGCGCCCTGGCCGATATCGAAGCGCCCAGCCACCCGCGCGGCCTCAAGCGCCTTCTCGACGTCGCGCATGTCATCTTCGTCGGGGCCAAGAGCGCCGAGCGCCCCTTCGCCCAGCGCCAGGTCATCCATCACCTGGGTGGCGCCCTCGACCTTGAAGCCTTCCTTTTCGAACATGGCCAGGAAATAACGCAGGAGAGCGTCGTCGCCCCTGGCGGCCGCCGCGGCCATGCCGGGCAGCATCATGGTGCCTTTGAGGTCCAACTTGACCTTGGCGAAATCCGGCCGCTCAACCTTTCCGGCCAGGCAGACGCTGACGCATCCGGCCTTCTTCAGTGCGGTCAGGACATGGCCCACCTGGGTGGGCGCGATGTCCAGGCCATCGAATCGTTTCAGCGGCTCGTCCGCCGAGCCGTCCAGCCGCACGACGAACAGTGGCCGCCCGGCCCGTTCGCAGAACTCCGCGACCTCGAGCGGCAGCCGCCCCCCGCCGGCGATCAGCCCCAGCTTGTCCATTGTCAGTCGCCGGGCAGGCACAGTGGCCGGTTAGAGTCGGCGCGAATGAACTCGACGATTTCCGAGACTTCCGGTGACTTGGCGAAGGTCACGGCGACATCGTCCAGGCGCTCCTGGAAGGTGCCCTCGTCGGCGAACAACAGGCGATAGGCGTTGCGCAGGTCGCGGATGGTTTCGCGCGAGAAGCCGCGGCGCTTGAGCCCGACAAGGTTCAGCCCCTCGAGGTGGGCATGGTTGCCCCACACCGAGCCGTAGGGAATCACGTCCTTGGTCACGGCCGCCAGACCGCCGACGAAGGTGTAGCGCCCCACCCGGCCAAATTGATGGACAGCCGACAGCCCGCCCAAGAAGACGAAATCGCCAATCGTGACGTGGCCGCCGATGGTGGCGTTGTTGGCGAACACCACCTTGTTGCCGACCACACAGTCGTGGGCGACGTGGGCGCCGGCCATGAACAGGCCGTCGTCGCCGACCCGCGTCACCCTGGTCCCCATCGAGGTGCCGGTGTGCATGGTCGCGTTTTCGCGGATGACGTTGCGTGCGCCGACGATCAGCTGGGTGTCGTCGCCTTCGTGGCCCAGATGCTGGGGCGGACCGCCAAGGTAGGCGAAGGGGTAGATGACGCTCTGCTCGCCGATCTCGGTCACGCCGTCGACGACGACATGCGAAATCAGGCGGACGCCGTCGCCCAGCGAAACGCGCGCGCCCACGATGCTGTTGGGCCCGATTTCGACGTCCGCGCCCAGCCTGGCGCCGTCATGCACGATCGCAGTCGGATGGATGGTCGCCATCAGCTGTTTCCTACCACCATGGCGGTGAACTCGGCCTCGGCTGCGACCCGGCCATCGACACGAGCCACACCCTTGAATTTGAACACGTCTCCGCGGTGACGCAGGACGTTCACCTCCATGTGGAGCGTATCGCCCGGCCGCACGGGACTGCGGAACTTGGCCTCGGCGATGGAGGTGAAGAAGATGGTCTTGCCGGTGACGTCGGCATTCAGCGACTTGGACATCAGGACCGCGCCGGTCTGGCCCAAGGCCTCAACGATCAGCACACCGGGCAACACCGGATTGTTGGGGAAGTGCCCCTGGAAGAACGGCTCGTTGAAGGTGACGTTCTTGATCCCGATCAGCCGCTCATGCGGGCGGTAATCCTCGCCACGATCGATCAGCAGGAAGGGGTAACGGTGGGGAATCCGGTGAAGGACTTCCGCATAGCCGATGGAGGGGCCGATTTCGCCCGATGGGGTCTCGCTCATAGGGGTGGGATTAGCCCCTACTGGTCTTTTTGGCGAGCCTTGGCGTCGCGCTCGGCCGCGATGGCATTTCGCACCCAGGCGATCTCGCGCATCCACTCCTTGATCGGTTGAGCGGGCGCCCCGCCGACGATCTCACCGTCGGCGATATCGCGCATGACACCTGAGCGAGCGGCAAGCTGGACGTTGTTGCCGATCTTGACGTGATCCTTGACGCCCACGTCACCGCCGCACTGGACATTGTCGCCGAAGGTGACCGAGCCAGAGATGCCGCAGCCGGCGGCCATCACGCAGTTTCGGCCCATCACCACGTTGTGGCCGATCTGGATCTGGTTATCGAGCTTGGTGTTCTCGCCGATGATGGTGTCGGCCCAGGCACCGCGATCAACGGTGGTGTTGGCGCCGATGCTCACGCCGTCCTGCAGGATCACCCGGCCAAGCTGCGGAATATCCACCAGGCCTTGGCCGCCGACCGCGACGCCGAACCCCGCTGCGCCTATTACCGCGCCGGCCGAGATCGCGACCCGGTCGCCGATCAGGGCGAATTCGATGGTGGCGTTGGCCCCGATGACGCAGTTGCGGCCGATGGCGCAGCCCGGGCCGATGACTGTGTTGGGACCGACCCGCGTGTTGGCGCCGATCCGTGCGCCCTGGCCCACGGTGACGCCCGGCGCGAGATAGACGCCAGACTCTACCCGCGCATCGGGGTGGACGGGCTGGTCGTTGCGGAATGGAATAACAGGATGCAGCACGGCGGCGGCTCGCGACCAGGCGGCTTGCGGCTCCCCGGTGATAATGACGAACGCGCCAGCGGGGACGCTTTCTGCCAGCTTCTCTGTGATGAACACAGCGGCGGCCTTGGTCTGCTTGAGATCTTCGAGGTAGCGGCGGTCCGACAGATACGAAGTCGCCCCGCTGTCGGCTTTGGCCAACGGCGAGGCGGTTTCGATCATCAGGCCAACTGCGCGGTCATCGCTGACCACAAACCCCGCCTTGCTGGCGAGGTCGGCAAGGGAAACCGGTCCCGTGTGCTCAAAAAAGCGACGGTCGGGCATTCGCTCCCCTGCCCCGGATAGGCTCTTACTTCTTCTTGCCGGGCGCGGCCGGGGCGGCAGCCGGACGGGCCGGGGCCGCGGCGGCGGGCTGGTCGAGGCGCTCGCGTTCGAAGGTCAGAGTGGTGATCTTGGCGTTCAGCTTCTGAACGACGATGTCGGTGACATCCATGGCGGGGTTGGCCGCATAGATGACGCTGCGATCGACCATCAGGCCGCAGTTACGCTCGGCGTAGGCCTGCAGGATCAGGGGCTGAAGCTCCTGGGCGACGCGCTGGAGCTGCTTCTGCTCGGTGGCCTGCAGTTCACGAACGCGCAGCTGGGCCTTGCGCTCGAAGGCGGCAGCCTGCTGGTTGTAGGTGAGCGCGCGCTGCTCAAGCTGCTCCTGGGTCATGGTGGGGGTGGCGCGCTGGGCTTCCAGGCTGCGCTTTTCCGTTTCCAGGCGCGTGCGTTCAGCGCGGAGCTCGGCGTCGGCCGCCTGGCTCAGCTGCTGCAGGCGGGCGCCCACGGCCTTGCCGACCAGCGAGGTGCCGATGGCGCGGTCGTTGGAGAAGGTGCAGACGCCGGCGATGATCGGGCCGGGCGCGACGGCAGGCGCGGCGGGGCGAGCAGGCGCGGGCGCCGTTTGGGCGAAAGCCGTGGCAGCGATGCCGAACACGGCGAGGGCGCCGGCGGCGACGGTCAGATTGCGGGTCATGTTTTTAGAACTGCCTGAAGGTTGAGAACCGGAAGGTTTCCGTCTTGTCGTAGTCTTCCGAGGCCAAAACGTGGCTTAGGTCGAAACGAATGGGACCCATGGGGGATTTCCAGAAGACACTGACGCCAACGGAAGCGCGAAGGGCAAGTGCATCGGCGATGCTGGTGTTGAGGTCTCCAGGCTGGAGCGGACCGGCGCCGTCGGGATCTCCCTGGTAGTGGGTGTACTCGTCGTCCAGCAGGCCGACGGTCCCGAAGTCAGCAAAGATCGCTCCCGAGATGCCGTATTCTTCCGGGAGATAGGTCGGGAACGACAGCTCGATGGTCCCGATGGCGTAGAGGTTGCCGCCCAGTGCATCCTTGGAGACGACATCGCGTGGCCCCATGCCGGCGGTTGCGAAACCGCGGAATGTATTGCCGCCCTTGAAGAAACGGTCGTTGATGCGGATTGCATCACCGCCCCAGCCGTCAATATAGCCCGCTGAACCCTCGACGGTGACGATCCACTTGGGCCGGATGCCATAATACCAGCCGCCGTCCACCTCGGTCTTGACGTAGTTCACGTCGCCGCCAAGGCCTGCGATGTCCTGGCGGAACGAAGCCCGCCAGCCGCGCGTCGGCCGGGACGGATCGTTGCGCCGATCGGTATTGAAGCCGTAGCCGACCAGCGAGGTCAGGAAGGCGCCTTGCTGCCCGCAAAGCGTTGGCGATGAAATGCAATTCGACGAATCGACGTTGATCGAGTCCCAGCGAAGATTGTAGCGCGCCGACAGATAGGTGTTCTGGTTCAGCGGGTACCCAATACGCAAGGCAGCGCCCGTCGACGAGGTCGTGAACGCTGCCGCGCTGCCATAGTCGTAACGGTAGCTATATAGATCGGCGCCGGCTCGCAGATCGCGACACAGGAACCTCGGCTCGGTGAACGAGAAGTCGACCTGCTGGCGCAGCGAGCCCAGCGAGACCCGGGCCCGGAGATCCTGGCCACGACCGCGGAAATTGCGCTCGCTGATCCCGATATCGACCAGGAACTGGTCCACGGAGCTGAATCCTGCACCGAACGAGAGCTCGCCTGTGGGCTGCTCCTCGACGGTGACGCTGATCACGGTGCGATCAGGCGCGCTACCCGGCGCCTCGTCGATGGTCACGTCCTTGAAGAAGCCGAGACGGCGGACATTGAGGCGCGAACGCTCCAGCAAAACTTTGTTGTAGGCGTCGCCCTCGACCAGCATCATTTCGCGCCGGATCACGGGGTCGACGGTGCGGGTGTTGCCCAGCACTTCAATGCGCTCGACGTAGACGTGTGGGCCTTCGCGGACCTGGAACACCACATCGACGCGCCGCTTGTCGCGATTGGGAACGTAGCGCGGGCGAATGTCGACGAAGGCGTAGCCCGCGGCGCCGGCCGCGTAGGTCAGGGCGTCGACGGCGTCCTCGATCTTGTCGCTCTCGTAAAGGTCGCCCTTGTGGATTGGCAGCATCGCCTTGAGGAACTGCGGGTCAAGCCGCTGGTTCTCGGTTTCCACGCGCAGATCCCCGAAGCGGAAACGCGGCCCCTCATCGACGGTAAAGGTGATGTTGAAGTTACGCTGGTCCGGCGCGAGTTCGGCGATCGCAGACACGACACGGAAATCGTAGAAGCCGCGGTTGGTGTAGTACTTCCGCAGCTGTTCACGATCGAATTCGAGGCGATCGGGATCATAGTTCGCGTTCGATGAGAAGAAGCGCCAGAAATGGGTCTCCTCCGTGACCAGCACGCCGCGCAGGTCGCCGTCGGACACGGCCCGATTGCCAAGGAAGTTGATCCGGCTGACCCCTGTCTTGGGGCCCTCGTCGATCACAAAGATCAGATCAACGCGCTTTTGCGGCAGTTGGACGATCTGCGGGGTCACGGTCGCAGAGATTCGGCCCGATCGGCGGTAGAGCTCGACCAGACGCTGGACGTCCTGCTGTACGCGCGAACGGGTGAAGATGCCGCGGGGACGCTCGATCACCTCGTCGCGCAGCTTCTCCTCTGCCAGGCTCTCGTTACCCTCAAACACGACCTGGTTGATGATCGGGCTTTCCGAGACCTGAACAATCAGGTCGTTGCCCTGAAGCTGGATCGTGACGTCGGCGAAAAGGTCCGTGCGGTAGAGGGTCTTCAACGCCAGGTCGATCCGCGCCGCATCAACGGCATCACCTGCCTGGATGGGCAGATAGCTAAGGATGGTCTGCTGGTCGATCCGCTCGTTGCCGGTCACCATGATGCGCTGGACCAGACCCACCTGCTCGACCGGCGCCGCCGGCGGCGGGGCCGCAGGCTCGCTCGGCGCCGCAGCGGCCA
>JANNVY010000340.1:0-4868 GCA_031408375.1 Pseudomonadota bacterium
GGGCGCTGGACCACGACGGCTTCGGCACGGTGCTCACCACCCGCCAGTGCCTGCTCAACCCCAACCGCAACATCGACTGGGTCGAACGCGACGCCGAGGCGTGCCTGGCCCATGCCCTGGGCGCCAGGAAGGTGCTGTGGCTGGGCGACGGCCTGAAGAACGACCACACCGACGGCCACGTCGACAACCTGGCTCGCTTCGTCGGGCCCGGGGTCGTCGCCTGCCCGATCTCCTGGGGCAGGAACGACCCTAACGCCGCCATCTACGACGAGACGGCCCAGGCCCTGCGCAACCTGACCGACGCGCGCGGCGAGGCCCTGCAGTTGCTACGCATCCCCTCGCCCGGCATGGTCGAGGACGGCGACGGCCGCATCGCCCCGGCCAGCCACATGAACTTCCTGATCGCCAACGAGGCGGTGATCGTGCCGACCTACGCCAGCGATCAGGCCGGCCGCCTGGCCGTCGAAGCGGTGCGGTCCGCCTTCCCCGAACGCCAGGTCATCGGCCTGCCGTCCTCCGCCATCCTGACCGGCGGCGGCTCCTTTCATTGCATCACCCAACAGGAGCCGGCGTAATGGCGAAGCGCACGATCACCGTCGCCGCCCTGCAGGCCTCCTACGACGAGGACATGGCGGCCAATATCCGTAAGACGGAGGCGCTGGTCCGCGAGGCCGCCGGCCGTGGCGCCAAGGCCATCCTGCCGTCCGAGTTGTTCCAGGGCCCCTATTTCTGCGTCAGTCAGGAGGAGCGCTGGTTCGACACGGCGTATCCGTGGGCCGAACATCCGTGCGTGACTGCCATGCAACCGCTGGCCGCCGAGCTGGGCGTGGCCATCCCGGTCTCGATCTTCGAGCGCGAGGGGCCGCACTATTTCAATTCGATGGTCATGGTCGACGCCGACGGCCGCGCACTGGGCGTCTATCGCAAGAGCCACATCCCCGACGGCCCGGGCTATCAGGAGAAGTACTACTTCCGCCCCGGCGACACCGGCTTCAAGGTCTGGAATACCAAGGTGGGTCGGCTGGGCGTCGGCATCTGCTGGGACCAGTGGTACCCCGAAACCGCGCGCGCCATGATGCTGCAGGGCGCCGAGGTGCTGTTCTACCCCACCGCCATCGGGTCCGAGCCCCACGACAAGGAACTCGACACCGCCGAGCCCTGGCGGCGCGCCATGCAGGGCCACGCGGTCTCCAACGTAGTGCCGGTGGTCGGCGCCAACCGCACCGGCCACGAGCAGGTCACGCCGACGGGCCAGTCCTTCTACGGCTCATCGTTCATCGCCGACCATCGCGGCGACCTGGTGGAAGCCTTCGGCCGCGACGATGAGGGGGTGCTGGTCCACGAATTCGACCTCGACTACATCGACCGCCACCGCGCCGCCTGGGGCTTCTTCCGCGACCGTCGCACCGACCTGTACGGCGAGCTGGTGAAGCCGCGGCCGGCCTGAAGCACACCGGCCTCAGCGCGGGCAGTCCTGCGGAACGGGCGCCGCGGCGATCTCGGCCCTGGCCGCCGCCACATCCGCCTGGAACTCCGGGCTCGACTGCAGGCGCGCGAACACCACAGCGCCCAGCCGCTCGGCCGCGTGGAGGTCTGAGGGATAGTGCACCCGGCAAACCTGGCGGCTTTCGATGAAGCTGCGCGTGCGCTCCGAGATCGGCCCGGCGCGGTCGGGAGCCGCCTGGGTCAGGACCAAGCCCCAAACCTCCCCCAGGGTCCCGTGGCCCGAGGGATAGCTGAATGACGCGCTCGCCCGGCGCTCGGGCGGCACGTCGATGCAGAGCGGCGTGGCGGGATCGTCAGCGGCGAACGGACGGGGCCGGCGCCAGGCCGCCTTGGCCGCGCTCCCGGCGGTCCCCGCGTCTGCCATGCTGCGTTCCAGCAGCCGCACGGTGGCGGGGGCGGACTCGGGCCGGAGTTCGGCGTTGAGGGCGCAGGCGTAGCGCTTCAGCACCACGGGTATTTCCTCGTCATCATCCTCGCGCGCCTGAATCCATCGCGGGGTACCCACGCCCGCGGCGGCGGCCTGGTAGGCGGCGAAGTCGGCGGCTTCGGCGAGCGAACCGGCTTCTGGCGGCGGCCCGATCACGCGCGCGGCGTCGATGGCGCCGGCGGGCAGGTAGCCCTGCGGGCCATCGGCGCGCGCAACGGTGCAAATGAGCGCCAGGGCGGCGGCGGCGACGACTGGCCTAAACATCATCCGCATCCTAGTTGCTCGCCGACCATGTGACCTGGACGTAGGTCGTGTTTTCGCCCTGGGGCGCGGCGGTGACGGCGACGTCGCCTCCCGGTCCCTGGGCCGAATAGACCCGCGCGCCGGCGGTCTCGATGTTGGCCTGGCTGGCCAGGCCGCCGCGTTCTGCCTTGGAGCGATAGAAGGTGAAGACCTTGTCCACCGCGTCGGTGGTGGTGAAGGCGTAGACGCCCCCCCGCTTGCCGGGCTCGGTGGCGGTCATGGTGGTCACCACGGTGCCGCCCGGGTAGGTAGGCGCGAAGGCGGGCAGGCCGCCGCCGGTCACGGCCGCGCCGTCGGCCAGGTTCACCTCGGCCGCCGGGCTGGTCACGGTCATGGCGGGCGGGGCGGCGGGCTGGGACGCGGCAGCCTCATCCTCGGATTTCTGCTGCGGTCCGCAGGCGGCCAGAAGGGCCAGAAGGCCAAGGCCGATGATCGCGCGTTTCATGCTGGTCTCTCCCGACGTGGGCGCGAGCCTAGCCGCGTCGCGCGACTTCGCCAATCGGGTCAGCCAGTGGCGGCGTCGACGTCGTCGCCCGGCTGGCCTTCGACGCCCTCGCCGTTCAACACCGGGCGCGGCTCGCCGGTGTTGTTGACGGCTTCGACCGGGTCGCCGTTGGCCGGCTCGGCGGGCGCAGGCGTGGTCGCGGCGTCCTTGAAGCCGCCCTCGGAGGGTTGGGGTGCGGCTTTGTCGTCGTCCTCGCGGTCGTCGCCATAGGCCGAGCCGCCCTCGTCGCTACCGGCGTGCTCGAAGCCGCCGCCGGACAGGGCCTGCTTGGGCGCGCCGGGGTGGGTGGGCTGGACGTCGGGACGTTGTCGGTCTTCGGACATGGGAGGCTCCTCTTCGCAGAGGAAAAGGCCGCGCGAAGCGGCAGGTTCCGCGCGATGCGCGGGTCGGATACGAGAAGGGCCCCGGATCGCTCCGGGGCCCCGTCTCTTGGTCTCGCCGTCACTACTTCCCGAACAGCTTGTTCCAGCGGCGCTTCTCGCGCTTCTTCCAGCCGCCGCGGTGCCAGGCGTCCGAGCCGATCAGCGGCACCACCGTGGTGGCTTCGGCGAAGACCATCTGCTCGTGGGTGGTCTCGACCTTGCCCCAGCTGGCGGCTTCCTTGAGCGTGGACGACGAACAGGCCCCGTCACGCACGTCGGCGACGGTAATCTGGACGGCGTATTTGTGCATCTCGGCCTCGACGCCGAGGATCTCGGCGCAGACGACGGTGTCCTGGGCGAAGTTCTTGGGCACGCCGCCGCCGACCATGAACAGGCCCGTGGTGCCGGCTGCGATCTTGATGTCGGTCAGTTCGCGGAAGTCGGCGATCGCATCCAGCATCAGGTAGGGCTGGCCGGCCGCGGCCCGCTCCTTCTGGTGCTTCACCAGGCCGAAACCGGCGGAGGAATCGACAAAGGCCGGGCAGAAGATCGGCACGCCCTCTTCATAGGCCGTCTGGATCAACGAGCCGGGCTTCTTGGCGTTGCCCTCGCTGAGCCACTTGCCCATCTCCCAGATGAACTCGCGCGAGGAGTAGCCGCGCGGCTCCAGCCGGTTGGCGATCTCCAGGATCGTGTGGTCGCAAGCCTGGAGCTCTTCCTCGTCGATATAGGTGTCGTAGATGCGGTCGATGTAGTTCTCGCGCAGGTCGTTGTCGTCGACCGTTCCGGCCGCCTGGTAGTGCTTGAAGCCCAGGGCCTCGAAGAAATCCATGTCGACGATCGAGGCGCCGGTGGCGACCACCGCGTCGATCATCCCGAACTTCACCATGTCGCGGTAGACGTGCATGCAGCCGCCGGCGGACGTCGAGCCCGCCAGGATCAGCCACGGCGAACACTCCGCGTCCTCGATGGCCATATTGAAGATGTCCGACGCCCGCGCGGTGTCGCGCGACGAGAAGCTCATCTTGCGCATGGCGTCGATGATCGGACGGGCGTCGAAGCTGGTGATGTCGACGTGTTCGACGGTCTTCTGGAGCAGCTCGGCCTTGCGGTTGGAGCGAGTGGTCTCGGCGGTCATGCCAGGGTTTCCCTTTGGTTTGAGCGCCCGTCCAACACGCCTGCAACCACCCGGACGGAGCGACGGGATGGCGCCTGAAAAGGTCGACCCGCTCCCGGAGGTTCCGGAAGCGGGTCTCTCTTATACGAAATGAAGCCGGTTTCTAACGGCGCTTGTTGCGACGCTTGCCCGCCGCGCCCTTGGGCCGCGAGAAGCGCACGACCTTGCGGTCTTCCTCTTCCGCGATGCGCGGAAGCGGGATGGTACGCGGGGCCAGGCCGAACATCGACGCCATCGGCGCATCGTCGACCACTACGGTCTCGGTATCGCCGAAGCCGTTGAAGCGGGTCGACATGGCCACCCCATAGGCGCCCATCATGCCGATCTCGATGTAGTCGCCTTCGCCCACATCGGCCGGCAGCCAGAACGGCCCCGGCATCTGGTCGATGGAATCGCAGGTCGGGCCGTAGAAGCGGAACGGCTTGAGCTCGTCGGACTTCTCCGCGTCACGCACCAGCTTGACCGGGAACGGCCACTTGGAGTGTGTCGCGTCGAACAGCGAGCCGTAGCTACCCTCGTTGAGGTACAGCGCGTCGCCCTTGCGCAGCTCGACCTTGCACAGCACCGAGGAAGCCTCGGCCACCAGGG
>JANNVY010000341.1:0-4868 GCA_031408375.1 Pseudomonadota bacterium
GCCGCGCCGAGGGACTGAAGTTCCGCCCCCGCTGCAGCTACGCCGTCGTCTGGTTCCAGCGCCACAATGACGCGCAGGATCTCCTGGCCTGACGTTCGGCCCAAAGGGCCCCGCCACATCCGGACCAGGCTTGGCCACAATCGGACAAGCTTGGCCCTTAATTCCGCCGAACGCCGGTCGCCCCATTACAGAAATGCAATGAGGGAGACGGATCATGATGCGTTCGCGTTTGTTGAGGGCGACTGCGGCTACGGCGCTCATCGCGTCGATGGCGGCTCCCTCCACCGCTACAACCCTTGCGCCGCCGCGCGGCGACGGACGTCCCACGCCTGAGGCCTGCGCCGAGCTGGGCTTCCGGTCCTATTCCGACAATGACGACTACCGCGCCCGCCCCGTCACGGCTCCGGCGCCCCGGGTCCGCGGTGACAGAGGCGTGCGCCGCGAACTGCTCGCGCCGCCGCCGCCGCCGCCACCTCCGCCCTATGTCCCGTCCCCGAATATCTCGGCGCCCAACGTGGCCCCGCCCGCCGTCGTCGGGCAGCCGTCGTCAGCCGACATGAGCGGTCTGGTCGGCGGCAATTTCGCCAACGGACGCGCCGCCGCGCCCTACCAGCCCGGCCCGGTAGAGACCGAGCGCTATCCCGACGCCAGCGTGAACCCGGTCCGGCGCGTGGCCGAGCAGCCTGTGTCGACCTTCTCGATCGATGTCGACACCGCCTCCTATTCGAACGTGCGCCGGTTCCTCAACGAGGGCCAGATGCCGCCGCGCGACGCGGTGCGGGTCGAGGAGCTGGTCAACTACTTCGACTACAACTACCCCGCGCCCCAGAGCGCGTCCGAGCCCTTCCGCCCCTTCGTGGCGGTGACGCCGTCGCCCTGGAACGACGGCAAGCGGATCGTCCACATCGGCCTGCAGGGCTACGACATCCCCCGCACCCAGCGCCCGCCCCTGAACCTGGTGTTTCTGGTCGACGTCTCCGGCTCGATGCAGGGCCCTGACCGGCTGCAGCTGGCCCAGCAGTCGCTGAACCTGCTGATCGACCAGCTGCGCCCCGAGGACCACGTTTCGATGGTGGTCTACGCCGGCGCCGCGGGCGCGGTGCTTGAGCCCACCGCCGGGACCAACAAGCTGAAGATGCGCTGCGCGGTGAACGCGCTGCAGGCCGGCGGATCGACCGCCGGGAGCCAGGGGCTGGAGCTGGCCTACGACCTGGCCCAGCGTAACTTCCAGCGCGGCGCGGCCAACCGCGTGATCCTGATGACCGATGGCGATTTCAACGTCGGTATCTCGGACCCGGAAAAGCTTGAAGACTTCATCGTCCGCAAGCGCGAGACCGGCGTCTATCTGTCGATCTACGGCTATGGGCGCGGCAACTACAACGACGCCCTGATGCAGACCCTGGCCCAGAACGGCAACGGCACGGCGGCCTACATCGACAGCCTGCAGGAGGGCCGCAAGGTCTTCCGCGACGACTTCGAGCACGGCCTTTTCCCCATCGCCGACGACGTGAAGATCCAGGTCGAGTTCAATCCTGCCCAGGTCTCGGAGTACCGGCTGGTGGGCTACGAGACGCGGCTGCTCAATCGCGAGGACTTCAACAACGACCGCATCGACGCGGGCGAGGTCGGCTCAGGCGCGGCGGTCACGGCGCTCTACGAGATCACGCCCGCCGGCGGCCGGGGTTCGGTCGATCCGCTCCGTTATCAGTCCGAGGCGCGGCCGACAGCGACTGGCGGCGAGCTGGCGTTCCTGCGCGTCCGCTACAAGCTGCCCGGCCAGGCCAATTCGCGGCTGTTGGAACGCGCGATCACCGAGTCTGACGCCTATCGAGGCTTCGGCGCCGCCCCCGCCTCGACCCAGTGGGCCTTGGCCGTGGCGTCATGGGGTCAGATGCTGCGGGGCGACCCGTGGATGTCCGACCGGGTGTCATGGCGCGACGTGGTCGGCATGGCCGGCGATGCACGCTCGGCCGCCGACGACCCTCGCAGCGAGTTCACCGGGCTGGTCCGCCGGTCGAGCGAGCTGGGCGTGACAGCCTCGGCGTCGCGCTAGGGGCCCTCGGGTCCCGGGGTGGGCGTCCTCTGCTTCCTGAGGAGGACGAGCCGGCTCAGACGGTGAACTTCACGCCTTGCGCCAGTGGCAGCTCGGTCGACCAGTTCACCGTCTGGGTCTGGCGGCGCATGTAGGCCTTCCAGGCGTCCGAGCCGCTCTCGCGGCCGCCGCCAGTTTCCTTTTCGCCGCCGAAGGCCCCGCCGATCTCGGCGCCGGAGGGGCCGATGTTGACGTTGGCGATGCCGCAGTCCGAACCCACCGCCGACAGGAAGCGCTCGCTCTCGCGCATGTCGCTGGTGAAGATGCAGGACGACAGGCCTTGCGGGACCTCGTTCTGCAGGATCATGGCCTGGTCGAAGTCGGCGTAGGTCAGGACATAGAGGATGGGCGCGAAGGTCTCGTGGCGGACCACCGCGGTCTGGCCCGGCATCCGCACGATGGCGGGGTCTACATAGGCGCCCCCGCTGGAAGGCGACCTGCCCCCGCCCTGGACGATGGTCCCCCCCTCGGCGACGGCCTGTTCCAGCGCGAGGTCGAAGGCGTGGGCCGCCGCGTCATCGATCAGCGGACCGACCCGGTTGGCGTCATCCAGGGGGCTGCCAATGGGCAGGGTGGCGTAGGCGCGCGTCAGTCGCGCGACCAGGCCGTCGGCGATGCTCTCGTGCACGATCAGGCGGCGCAGGCTGGTGCAGCGTTGGCCGCAGGTGCCGACGGCGGAGAAGGCGATGGCGCGGACGGCCATGTCGAGATCGGCCGAAGGCGCGACAATCATGGCGTTGTTGCCGCCCAGTTCGAGCAGGGACCGGCCGAACCGCGCCGCCACGCGCGGGCCGACGTCGCGGCCCATGCGGGTGGAGCCGGTAGCCGAGATCAGGGGCACGCGCGGATCGTCGGTCAGGGCCTCGCCCACGTCGCGCAGGCCCAGCACGACCTGGGAGAGGTTCGCCGGCGCGTCGCCGAAGCGGGCCTCGGCGCGCTTGAAGATGGCCTGCGTGGCCAGCGCCACCAGCGGCGTCTTCTCCGAAGGCTTCCAGATCACCGGATCGCCGCAAACCAGCGCCAGGGCCGCGTTCCAGGCCCAGACGGCGACGGGGAAGTTGAAGGCCGAGATGACGCCGACCGGCCCCAGGGGCTGCCAGCGCTCCAGCATGTGGTGGCCGGGGCGCTCGGACGGCAGGGTCAGGCCGTAGAGCTGGCGCGACAGGCCGGTGGCGAAGTCGCAGATGTCGATCATCTCCTGGACCTCGCCCAGGCCCTCGGAGCGGATCTTGCCGGCCTCGATGGAGACCAGCAGGCCCAGGTCGTCCTTGGCCTTGCGCAGCTCTTCGCCCAGCAGGCGGACCAGCTCGCCGCGCCGCGGCGCCGGAACCGCCCGCCAGGGCTCGAACGCCTCAGCCGCGCGTCCGACGGCGGCGCCCACGTCGTCGGGCGTGGACCAGCGGACCTTGCCGATTTCGGCGCCGTCAATGGGGGAATGGATGGCGATGTCGCCCGAGAGGCTCACGCCCAGCCGGTTGAGGGCCTCGGCGGCCAGCTTTGTCGTATCGGTCATGGGCGGGCGTTTAGACCGCCGGGCCTGAAATGCAAACGGCGGCTCCGGGGAGCCGCCGCCTGAAGACGCCGAACCGTTTCAGGATCAGAGCATGAACCAGTCCGAATGCGCCGACAGCGACTGGAAACTGGAGTGGTCCGTGTGGCGGCTGAAATCGCCCTGGGGGTCGAAGTTCCGGGCGGTGACGTCGGCCGATGTCCGTTCCTCAACGGCCGGGACGGCGACCGACGGGGCGGCGGGACCCACCCGCGACGCGCCGTCTGACGAGACCTTCGCATCGCCCGTCTCGCCGCGATCACGGAAAGGGAGGTCTTCGAACATGTCGTGCAGATCCAGCCAGTGGCCGCGTCCTTCGCCGGATCGAGGGCCGTCAAGGAAGCGTTCCAGAAGATCATTGATGCGATCAGGCAGGGCGTTGCGCTCAGGGCGCTCGGGAATGGGTCCGTCAAAGATATGCGGCATGGCAAGGCCTTCGTTCGATCTACAGCCTGTGAGAATGCCTCGCCGAACGCGGTTCCTCAAGCGATTTTGCGTTGCTACGGAAAGGAACCGCCGCGTCGGGAGCGGGTTGATCCGCCAACGGCGAGCCCCACGCCCCGCCACGGAGAACCGAAATGAAAATTCGCGACATCATGACCACCAGCCCGGAATTCGCCCGCGCGGACGAAACCGTCCAGGCCGTGGCCCAGCGCATGGCTGACGGCGACTTCGGCTTTGTGCCCGTCTGCGACGGCTCGCGCGTGATCGGGGCCGTAACCGACCGCGACCTCGCTGTGCGCGTCCTGGCCAAGGGACTGGACCCCAGCACGGCGGTTTCGGAAGTGATGACCCGCGACATCTTCACGGTAGCCAAGGACGACAGCATCGAGGACGTGCTGAGCGCCATGGGCGACCGGCAGCTGCGCCGTTTCCCGATCGTCACCGACAATGGCGACCTGGTCGGTGTCGTCTCGATTGGCGACCTGACCCGCAAGGCTGACCGCAAGGAAACTGGCGAGACCCTGACGGAAATCTCGAGACCAAACTAAGTAATTGTAATTATTCCTATTACTTGAATTGCACCCCTGACAACCCCCTCTCCAGACGGAGCGGGGGTGCTCGGATTCCGGCCTGCGGCGAACCAAACGCTAACTGTTGTCGGCCATGATGCGCGTTCAACGGGCATCAAGGCGGGCAGAATGGCCAAGGCTAATTTCCAGAAGGGCCAGCGGGTCTGGGTCGAATGCGTCGGCGCCTGGGCGCTGATCGAAAAGGTCGTGCCGG
>JANNVY010000342.1:0-2139 GCA_031408375.1 Pseudomonadota bacterium
GCCCTGGCCCACATGGCGGCGACCGGCGACAAGCGCGTCGCCTCCACGACCTTCTTCGCCGCCCAGCACGACTTCTCCGAAGCCGGCGACCTCTTGATCTTCACCGATGAAGCCTGGCTGGCCGAACTGGAGCAGCGCATGGACGAAGCCGGCGGCGTCCTGCCCGGCGCGGCCATGGCCGACACCTTCAATGCCCTGCGCGCCAACGACCTGATCTGGTCGTTCTTCGTCAACAACTACCTCTTGGGCAAGGAGCCCGCGGCCTTCGACCTGCTGTTCTGGAACGGCGATCAGACCCGCATGCCCAAGGCCCTGCACATGAGTTACCTGCGCAAGCTCTACGGCCAGAACGCGTTGGCCAGGGGCGAGATGGTCATGGGCGGCCAGACGCTGGATCTCGGCAAGGTCAAGACCCCGCTCTATTTCCAGGCCTCGAAGGAAGACCACATCGCCCCGTCGCGCTCGGTCTACAAGTCGGCGAAGCTGTTCGGCGGACCGGTGACCTTGACCATGGCCGGCTCGGGCCACATCGCCGGCGTGGTCAACCACCCCGATGCGAAAAAATACAACCACTGGACCAACGACAAACTGCCCGCGACGCTTGAGGAATGGGTGGCGGGCGCGACCGAGCACGCCGGCTCCTGGTGGCCGCACTGGCGCGCCTGGCTGGCGGAGAAGTCCGGCAAGATGATCCCGGCCCGTGACCCGGCCAAGGGCAAGCTCAAGCCGCTGGGCGAAGCACCGGGCGAATATGTGAAGGTGAAGAGCTAGCTTTTCTTCCCCCCTTTGAGGGGGAAGGCGGGAACCCACGCACGGCCCTGCGCAAGCGGGGCCGTTCTTGCGTGGGAGGATGGGGGGCCTATCTCTGCGCGACCCCTCATCTTGCCGCGCGAAGACCGATCAGCGCGGGCGCTGATCGGGCGCGGCTAGTCTTCTCCCTCAAGGGGAGAAGAAAGGTCACCCCGGCACGAACCTGAGCGCAACGCCGTTGTTGCAGTAGCGCACGTCGGTCGGGCTGATGCCTTCGCCGCGGAAGATGTGGCCCTGGTGGCCCAGGCAGCGGGCGCAGTGGTACTCGGTGCGCGGCTGGAACAGCAGGAAGTCGGGCTTGGTGCCGACGTTCATGGCGCGCGAGAAGCTGGGCCAGCCGGTGCCTGAATCGAACTTCCAGTCCGAGCGGAACAGCGGCAGGTCGCAGCCGCGGCAAACGAAGGTCCCGCGCCGATGCTCGCGGACCAGCGGGCTGGAGTTCGGCCGCTCGGTGTCTTCGTGGCGCAGCGTCCGATACGAGGCGGGCGGCAAGCGGCGCTTCCATTCCGCGTCGGTGATCTTGCGCCAGGGCGAGCTGGCGTAGCCGGTCTCGGTGGCGTTGGGCGCGGCGGCGGCGCGGCCGGCGAAAGCGGCGGCCAGCAGGCTGACGCCGCCAGCCAGGAGGGAGCGGCGGGGCAGGTTCGGGGATGAGATCAGCTTGTCCATGCTGCTTCATACGCAAGCCGGGGCGATCGGGTTACCGGCCGCAATCACAAATCCGGGAGCGGGGCGTCGGTCTTGACCCCTGGACCCGGATCAACGGACGCTTTCTGCGTGGCCCTGCGACCCAACCCCGTTTCACCGGACCCTGGAAAGGACGGCGCTCCCTGTTCCTGAAGCCCTCACTCCCTGTTCTGGAAACACGATCTCCCTGTTCCCGGGGCGCCGGACTTGCCGCCCCTTCGCCGCAAACCCTTGCGGCGAAGGGCACTTCTGGGCGCGCGAAATCCCCGCTCCCTGTTTCGAGAGGGGCGATAACAGGGAGAAACAGGGAGATAACAGGGGGGAACAGGGAGAATGGGCGCGATAACAGGGAGCGGGCGCGCCTAGAGGCCTGCTGCTTCGTCCAGGCCGAGCATGAGGTTCAGGTTCTGCACTGCCGCGCCCGAGGCGCCCTTGCCGAGGTTGTCCAGCTGGGCGACCAGCCGCGCCTGGCCCGCCGCCGCGTCGCCGAACACCCACAGCTTCATGCGGTTGGTGTTGTTGAAGGCCTCGGGCTCCAGCTTCCTCGTGGCCGCAGCCTCCTGCGCCGTCGCGACGGTGACGAAACGCTCTACTGCAAAGGCCGCCTCGATCGTCGCCTGCACGTCCGCCAGCGTGGGCGCGCCC
>JANNVY010000343.1:0-1944 GCA_031408375.1 Pseudomonadota bacterium
GTCAACAAACAGATGGAAGCCCTCACCGGCTGCACGCGTGACGAACTGATCGGCGCGCCGTTCAAGGATTGCTTCACCGACCCTGACCGCGCCGAGGCCGGCATCAAGCGGGTGCTGGGCGAAAAGTCGGTCACCGACTATGAGCTGACCGCCCGGGCGCGAGACGGCAAGCAGACGGTGGTCTCTTACAACGCCACCACCTTCTACGACCGCAAGCGCACCCTGCAGGGCGTCTTCGCCTCGGCACGCGACGTCACCGAGCAAAAGCGGGTGCAGGCCGAGCTGCAGCAGGCCCGGGCGGTCGCCGAAAGCGCCAGCCGGACCAAGTCCGACTTCCTGGCCAGCATGAGCCACGAGATCCGCACCCCCATGAACGCCATCATGGGCATCGCCGATCTGCTGGCGAAGACCCCGTTGTCGCCCGAGCAGGAAAAATACGTGCGCATCTTCCAGCGTTCAGGCGACAACCTGCTCAACCTGATCAACGACATCCTCGACCTGTCGAAGGTGGAGGCCTCTCAGCTCGATCTGGAGCGAACCGGCTTCTCGCTCTCCGACCACCTGGAGAAGGTGATCGAGATGGTGGCGCCGCGGGCCCAGGAAAAGAACCTGGCCCTGGTCTGCGAGATTGCGCCGACGGTGCGCAATGACCTGGTCGGCGACCCCACCCGCCTGCGACAGGTGCTGATCAATCTCCTCGGCAACGCCATCAAGTTCACCGAGACGGGCAGCGTCATCCTGCACGTCGCCCCTGACGACAATCCCGCTATTCCGACCTCATTGCGTTTCACGGTGACCGACACCGGCATCGGCATCGCCAAGGAAAAGCTGGCTCGCGTGTTCGAACGCTTCACCCAGGCCGACAGCTCAACGACCCGACGGTTCGGCGGATCGGGGCTCGGACTGACGATTTCGCGTCGCCTGGTGGAACTGATGGGGGGGCGCATCTGGGTCGAGAGTCAGGTGGGCAAGGGCAGCGCTTTCGCCTTTGCCGCGCCGTTCGAGGTCTGGGCGCCGGGCAACCGGCCGGTGGCAGCGCCTGTGGGCGTAGGCCCGGCCACGCGTCTGCCGCCGCTGAATATCCTTATGGCCGAGGATTCTCCGGACAATTGCACCATCACCCTCGCCTATCTGGAGGACACGCCCTACCGCGTCGATGTGGCCGAGAATGGCGCGCTCGCCTGCGACATGTTCATGGCCAACATCTACGACCTGGTGCTGATGGACCGGCAGATGCCGGTCATGGACGGTCTGACCGCCACCCGCACCATCCGCGCCTGGGAAAAGACCAACGACCGCGCGCCGACGCCGATCATCGCCCTCACCGCCTCGGCCCTGAAGGGCGACCGCGAGACCTGTCTGGCCGCCGGCTGCACGGCCTACCTGACCAAGCCGATCAAGCAGGACGTCCTGCTGCAAGCCATTCTGGACTACGCCGCGGCGGCAGCCCTGTCGCGCGCTGCCGGCGTGCCCACAGTGGCCACGACGCGGGCGGCCCGCCGGCTGGCGGAAAGGACCCCCGCCTACCTTGCGCATTGCCGACAGAACGTCATCGACCTCGGGGCCGCGCTTGACCGCGCCGACTACGAGCAAGTGACCATCCTGGGCCACAACCTGCGCGGATCCGGCGGCGGCTTCGGCTTCCACGCCATCACAGAGATCGGCGCCGGACTCGAGCAGTCCGTTGTCGACGCGGACGTGGACGCCTCTCGCCGGTGGCTGGCCGAACTTACCGCTTTCCTGGACTCCATCGAGGTCATCTCGCCCGAAGTATGACGGGCATGGCCAAATACCCCCAACCGAACGAGGGGTTGATTTCTGGACGATATCGTCCATTTTATGCGGGCTGAGTTCAGGACCTCCCCGCATGCCGTCTATTCCGAAGAACAAGCTTGTCCCTTTGATCGTCGCCTCGGTGGTCCTCGTCGCCCTCCTGATCGGCGG
>JANNVY010000344.1:0-1580 GCA_031408375.1 Pseudomonadota bacterium
TCGCCCGCGAGCCCTGGCGGCAGAAGTTCTGGCGGCTGTTCATCTACGCCATGCTGGAGAAGAACGCCGCGGCGCGGATCTATCCGCCGCTGGCCGCAGAGACGGTGGCGTCCGCCCGCCGCCTGCTCAAGAGTCAGGTCCCGGACCGCGAGCTGCGGGCCAGGCTGACGCCGAGTTACAAGCTGGGCTGCAAGCGGCTGCTCATCTCCGTGGACTTCTACCCCGCCCTGATGCGCGACAACGTCGACCTCGAAACCAGCCCTATCGCTCGCGTCGAGGCCGACGGGGTCGTCACTGCGGACGGCCGCAAGGTCGAAGCCGACGTCCTGGTCCTGGCCACCGGCTTTGACGTCACCAACCCCCAGGGCGACCCGCTGGAAGTCTACGGCCGCGACGGCGTTCGACTGAAGGATGCCTGGCGCGACGGCGCCCAGGCGCATCTGGGGATCACGGTGGCGGGTTTCCCCAACTGGCATCTGCTGATGGGGCCCAACACCGGGCTCGGCCACAACTCGATGATCTTCATGATCGAGAGCCAGATCGCCTATGTGATGTCGGCGCTCCAACTGATGGACGAGAAAGCCGTGCGCGCGCTGGACGTCCGCCCGGAGGTCCAGGCCGCCTTTGTGGCCGAGATGGACCGGCGCATGAAGGGCACCGTCTTCGCCTCGGGCTGCGCCAGCTGGTACGTCGGCGACCAGGGCCGAAACACCACGGTGTGGCCCGGTTACACCTTCGACTACCGACGCCGGACGAAGGCCATTTCGTTGGCCGAGTACAAGGTCGGCTAAACGGCCGTTCCCACCAGCCTTCCGATGCCGGCCGTGATCGCCATCGCCAAGGCGCCCCAGAAGACGACCCGCACGGCAGGTCGAACTACTCCGGCGCCGCCGGCCCTGGCGCCCCCCGCGCCCAGCACGCCCAGGAAGATCAGCGAGGCGATCGATACCGCCAGCGGAACCTGGGGCAACGGCGCCAAGAAGGCGACCAGCAACGGCAGGGCCGCGCCGACGGAGAAGGTCGCCGCCGAGGTCAGGGCGGCCTGGATCGGCCGAGCGGTAGTGATCTCGGAGATGCCCAGCTCGTCACGAGCGTGGGCGCCCAGGGCGTCCTTCGCCATCATCTGCTGCGCCACCTTCCCCGCGAGTTCCGGGTCGAGGCCCCTGGCCACGTAGATTCCCGTCAACTCGCGCGCCTCCGCTTCGGGATCATCGGCCAGTTCCGCCCGCTCGCGCGCCAGGTCGGCCTTTTCGGTGTCGGACTGTGAGCTGACCGAGACGTATTCCCCCGCCGCCATCGACATGGCGCCGGCGACCAGCCCCGCCGCCCCGGCGATAAGCACTTCGGGCCGGCCGGTGGCGGCGGCTGCGACACCGACGATCAGGCTGGCGGTGGAGACGATGCCGTCGTTGGCGCCGAGAACGGCGGCGCGCAGCCAGCCGATGCGGGCGACGAGGTGGCGCTCAATGTGCAGCGCGCGGGCCATGACGGGCGTCTCCGATCGGGCGAGAGCTATTTCAGAACGATGTCGTCGACCGTGTTCGTCGTCACCGGGTGATAGCCGGGCCGCGCCTTGGCGT